>DASRQG010000489.1:0-9240 GCA_035645995.1 Mariniphaga sp.
ACTTGGTCTGGTGTATGTATCGATTTCAGACGAAAAAATGAATAATAATTTATATAATTATCATCGAAAGAACATCAACACAATAAAAGTTTATAAAATGTGTTCACTATAGATATACTTTAGTAATCGTAATAAACCAACCATTTATGATTCTACGATTGACGCAAAAAATAAAATTAGCGGTTTTATTGTTATGCTTTCCGTTTACCCTGTTTGCTTCCGATAAAGATGCACCTACCGGAACATTTTCGATAACTGCCAAAACAGGGATTTCTTATTTACAAGGTGAGATACATACTGATTTTTCAGGAAGTGTAAGTGATTTTGATAATAAACCGGGTGCCGCAGGGGGTTTTGAGATTGCGTATGCATTTTCACAATCATTCGAAGCAGGAGTCGGGCTGACAATTGCAACCTTGAAAGGTTATACTGCTGCTATTGAAGAAACTTCCGCAGCTACCCAGCAGCACGTAATTAAAGACGGAATAACAGGCCCGGTATGGTATCAGAATAAACTTTCTGGGCCTCAGTTTTTTGTAAGGTACTACCTTCGGGAAATAAATTCAGGTCAGGGTTCTTTAAATATGTTCTTTACCGGAGGCCTCGGATATCTGAGATACAATGGTGAATTGTATAATTACATGGAGGAAGAAAAGAATATTTTCTTTGGTAAAGGAATTGAACAATACGCAAACTTACACAATGCTTATGTGCTTGCAGGTACAGGCTTGAGTTATGCGATCTCTGAACAAGTACATTTAAAACTTGCCTCCGATTTTCACATTGTCCGTTATGATTTTCTCGATATGGTTCACAATTTTGAGGGGGAAGCTCGCCGTGAGGTATTTGGAGTGGTTCCGAATATAACTTTAGGGCTGACAGTCAGGTTCGGTAAGTTGATAGAAAAAAGAGGCAGAGGCACAAACAGTCCACATCTGCCGTTTGCCCCCTGACCCTTTCAATTTTTTTTAAAAATCGTGGAATGTATAAACCCCCTTTTCAGGTAATCATTTTATGATATGGCAAACTTGTTTCTGAAAAGTAAGAATAAATAGTTTCATAACCTTCATTTTATTTTTCGCGTTTATAAGGCCATGCCATTATTCCACCTTCAAGTACCTTTACGTTTTTATAGCCATGCGCATTTAGTGTCAGTGCAGCTTCATAACCGCGCAAAGATATTTTACACCAGGTAATAATTTCTGCATTTTTATCCTCAGGCATCTCGTTTAGCCTTTTGCGCAATTGACCAATTGGGATAAGCCGCTCACCAATTCCTAATCGCATTTGCTCATACTCATCAGGATTCCGTACATCAAGCAAAAACATTTGATCCTTCCCTTTTAATTTAGCCTTCAGTTGTTCGGCTGATATCCCGTTAAAACGACCTTTCAATTTATTTTGCATAATATGAGCTGTAGCAATACTATGATCAATGGCTAAAGAATATGGTGGTGCATAAGGTAAATCTGCAGTCGCCATATCTTCAACAGTGAGTTTGCCTTTAATAGCCATGGCCCATATTGCAACCTGTTTACTTACATCTCCGGGCCCAATTACCTGAGCACCCATGATAAGACCTGAAGTTTTATCAACTACCAATTTTGTAATTAATAATTTTCCTTGCATAAAACCCGGTTTATCGAGACTTGCATTAACCACTGTTTCAATATTATCAAGGCCATATTTTCCGGCATTTTGTTCTGATATACCGGTAGCTCCTACTCCGTATTCAAACACCTTGCAAATCCCGGTTTGAATTGTTCCCGGGAATTTAGCTACATTTCCTAAGATCACATTTTCACCGGCAACACGTCCCTGGAGGTTAGCCAAATCGCCATACGGTGCGTGAACAGGAATCATGCTGACAAGATTAGGAACTTCAATACAATCTCCCACAGCATAAATATCAGGTAAAGAAGTTTGCATATAAGGATCTACTACTATTCCTCCCGTCTTACCAATAGTCAATCCGATCTCTTGTGCTAATTTTGTGTTTGGAGCTACACCTATTGCTAAAACTGCCAATTCACAAGGAATTTCAGTTCCGTTTTGAAGTTTAACAGCAGTTAGTTTTCCATTTTCCCCAATGAAGCCATCAACTCTATTTTCAAGGATAACGTTAGCTTTGCTTTGAACATACCTCTCTACAAGCCGGGCCATCTGTTTATCGAGGAATGTTAATAACTGTGGGAGCAGTTCGATAATTGTAATTTCAACTCCTGCCAAATGTAAAGCTTCACAGGTTTCTATTCCAATAAGTCCGCCTCCTATTACCACCGCTTTTTTAATTGTTCCTTCATCGTGTATTTTGCGAAGATAATCGGCATCTGTAAGGGTTTGCAAAGTGGTAACGCCCTCTAACTCTATTCCGGGAATGGGTGGTTTTCTGGCAGTTGCACCAGTAGCAATGATTAACTTGTCATAGAATGCACTACCCTTTTCTCCTGTAATTAAATTGGTAAAAAAGACTTGTTTTTTCTCCTTGTCAATTTTTGTCACTTCAGTATTTACATGAGTAGTGATGTTTTTAGCATTTAAAAAAAACTTTGAATCGCGCACCACTCCTGAAGGCGAGCATAAAAGTTGATTTCTGTCGTTAAAGAAGCCACCAATATAATATGGATACCCACAGGATGCCATTGAAAGGTCGGAAGCTTTTTGAAAAATAGTTATTTCGGCATTTTCATCCAGGCGGCGTGCTTTAGATGCTGCTTTAGGACCGGCAGCCGATCCACCGATCACAATAATTCGCTTTTTCTCTGCCATAATTTTTAAGGTTACTGTTAATTATTTGAGGCTTTTTTTGAATTTTAAATTGTAAGCATTGATAGGACCTTAACATTTACATGTTAAACTGTAATACATAAAATGTATGCCCATCATATTACAATTTTCAGATCCCGCTTCTTAACCTTTTCCCCTGTCCTTCTCCACCACCTGCTTTCCTGCGTAACCCCATTCCTTTGCCTAATTTATTCAAAGCATCATTATCATTAGTATCCTGACATTTGCCTAAACCGCGGCCTGTAAGCTCACCTTTACCTTCAGGTCCTTTTCCATTCATTTTTGGCATTTTATTTATTTTTTAAAGTTCATAAACTATAAAATAATTCATTTAAAATCCGGCATTTAATCTACCAATGCAAGAAAAATGAATTTCCATTTAAATATATCAAAAGTTTAATTTTCTTTTCATGATTTTATACGTTTTTTTATTTTTCAATATATTAATTGTAACCTATTAATTAAAATTCAGCTAAGAAATTTCTAAATCAAGAAATTCTATAAAATGCATAACATGTATAAAAGTTAAAGAATTATAAAATAATTCTTTACAATAGGAAATAAAGCAAAATTTGATTTGTTTCAAGAGTAAGATAACCATAGCAGGTTTAATTTTGATTAATACAATCTTTAAACAAGTCCAATTCACACTTGCTTCTGATTTTTTGATAACAGAAGATAATTTTGTTAATATGCTTCGAAATAATGAAGGGAAAGCACGTCATGAAGTGTTAGGTGTTGTCTCTAATAAAATTGTCGACTTATCGATTAGTTTTGTTAATTTTTGGGAAATAAAAAGCAGAGGTACAAACAGACCAAATCATTTGTTTGCCCTCTGACTGTTTCTAAAATTAATAAGCGTTAATGGGCGAATACCCTATTATCTGACAACTCATTCTTCTGATAAACCATTATTTTACGGTTATAAAAATATGAAATTGCAAGAATTCCTAAAAACGCCAGCGGCATCAACATAAATCCAATATTTTTATCTACATAAGCATGACTTATGAATGCAAAGATTAAATTAAATGTGAGTCCGGCGTACGCCCACTCCTTTACAGTTGCAGGTGTTTTAGGATAAGAAATGGCAATAACGCCAAGTGCCTTGCAAATTATAAGTGCATAAGCGAAGTAGTCAGGATAACCCAATGGTTTTGTCCCAACATTTACCTGATCGGGGAAAAAAATCATAGTACTCACCGGCATAACTCCTTCCCATAATACAATAATGCCGGTAGCTATCCAAAAGATTATTTTATTCCGCTTCATCGTACAAAAAATTTAATGATTATAAATAGAACTATTCTGCTTATTTCGAAAATTTTGATTAAGTATGGGAGTGCTATAACAACCTTTACCAGTTGAACTTTTAACAACACTCAATGATTTTGCTTCAACTGTATTATTTGTGTTTTAAGCCAATACACAAACGATTTTCATAACCCATCTCAAATTATTTTATAAGAATGCCCGCATGTGATTCTTTTTATGTATCTTCATTCCTATGGGTACTTAAAAACTTATTCAAATAGCACATTTCAAAATTACATCATGGCACCCATATGTAAGTGTTATAATAATGACAATAATAGGGGTGAATTATGACATAAACAGGTTCATTATATCATAGAAACCATTAAATTTGTTTCTACTAATTTTAAGCAACAGCTATTTATTCTAAACTAAATTCAATGAAGAAACTTCTTCTGCAGATGTTATTCTTAACAGCTTATATATGCTCTGATGCCCAAGGAGATATACGGTCACAGATTTTGTCGTATAATGACAGTACTGAAATAATGATTCGTAATGGACGACAGCTTTTAGTAGATCAGACTTTATCAGGAAAGCACCAGGCTGCTCTAAAAACGCTAAACTATTTAAAAGAAAATATAGATGAGCGTTATGCCATTCTTACACCGGTAGAAGAATTAATTTTTTCCTTATCCACCAGAAACTTCCCCCTCTTTTTATACAACGCCCGGAATTTTAACACATTAACCCAAAGCAGGGCAAGAATGGTATTTCACCAGAATATGCATTTTGAGTTACAGGATTACCTGATTAATGAGATGCCTTTTATTATTGAAGATCTTGATAAAAATTCTATGCATGAAGAAGATAAGGAAATCATCAGATTCTATATCAGGTATTACATGGCTGAAAATCTGGAAGAACTACAAGCTTCGATTAAACGCTACCAGAAAGAACATCCTGATTCAGAATATCAATATTTCCTGAATGAATTAAAAAGTCAAACACTGACAGGAAGAATAAATTTTAATTTTGGTTATGGTAATGAGTTCCTGGATGGTGCCATTGCAGAGACATTTACCGACAGGTTTCATGTGATGAGTATGGAAATTGATGCTATTATTAATAAGCTTTATTTATCCATATTTTTTAGTGGCAGTATAAGTAAAATACAATCAAACATCGACTTACCGGTTAAAGACAACGACGTACTCCACTCAAAAGATGAAAAAGTGAGCAGCATGAAATTTGGCTTAAAAATAGGGAGGGTGCTCTATTCAAAACCGGGATTCAATTTTTACCCTTACCTTACTATAGGCGGCTATGAAATGAACTCCCAGTCATCTGCAATTAGAAATAATAATTCATCGGTTGTAGAGAATACTTTAACAAGCTCCTTCATGACAGGAGTTGGGGCAGCTGGTGATATTATTATAAAGAGATGGCAGCCGCAAGGTTTGTATAATTCATCGGGATACTGGTTCCTTCGCCCTCAGATTGGTTATGACCGTTTTTTATCAAGTAAGGCACATACAAACGGCTCAGACTTCTATTTTATGATATCAACAGGTATAGGGCTCGGATCGTTTTAAAGAAAGTTTTATTAACTGCCTTGATGCGTTTTTCATCTTATTTAATGCTGAAGTCTGACATTCTGAATAGCTATTTCTTTCCTGACAGCGTCTAACAGGTTATCCTTGTTGACACTTTCAGGTTGGTTTTCAAAAGCATTATTAATTGCATTTACAATTGAACCACCTGTTAGTTCGTAACGTAAAGCCAGATCATCTATATTAATTTCTTCTTCCAGTATGCCAGAAAGAGGCAGATATTTTTTCCATAGTAAAAGTCGATGGTATGCATCCGGAAATTTAAATTCCAGTTTCACATCAAAATGCTTAAAAAACAGAAAATCAAGATTCAGCTGATTGTTGAAAACCATTATTACTACAGCACTAGTTGAGGAAATTAACCGAAACAAAAGGGATAATTTCTGATTGGCATATTTATCATGTGAATCTTTAACCTCTGTTCGTTTACCAAACAATGCATCAGCCTCATCAAAAAATAAAATAGCATTTGATTCTTCGGCTGCCTTGAATAATCGCGATAAATTCTTTTCTGTTTCACCGATGTACTTTGAAAATACATGAGAAATATTGATTCTAAAAATCCTATAACCCGTAACATTTCCAAGAATATTAACGGCTGATTTTTTACCTGTACCGGCAGGACCATAGAAAATAGCACGAAGTCCGTTAAAACTCTCAGTCCCCGGTATTTCACCACTATTATGCTTCTTACGCTCAATAAGCCAATTAGAAAACTTATCTAATACATCAACTACCTCTTTGGTGATAATCAAATCACTCCATTCAAGGGTATCAAGTGGTTTTAGTTCAGTATATAGTGAATGTATATCGATAGAATGTTTCATAGATGCAGAATATTTATTTTATTAACCCATACTTGAGGTCAGGAAGTCCCTCATATCTACCTCAACTGTTTTATTAGAAATAATTGATTAATCCACTTGTTGAATAAAAATATCATCATTTATTTTTCACAGATTTCATCAATACAAGATACGACAAGAAATGCTTTATGTCAATGTCCAACAGAAGTATGGACAAATAAAACCACCATTTTTAATTATTCTTTCCCTATTTCGATAAAGATTTTTTCGAGTTCGGACATTAATTTTGAATGGTTCCCATCAAAATGATTGATTAAAATTGCCACAGAAAGATCTTTCCCTGATTGAGTAATAATATAACCAGCATAACACCGGATTCTTTTCATGGAACCACTTTTTAGGCGTAATGAATTTTCTAGAAAATATGGAGCATTAAAAGCCTTAAGTGTGCCAGTTCCTGCAACAGGTAAAGATTCAAAGAATTGATTGGAATAAGTGCTTGTAATCTTCATATAACGCAACATAGAATTTATAAAAGAAGGAGTGACTGCATTAAAATGGGAAAGTCCGCTTCCGTCCTCCATAAACAGTTCAGATGTATTCATTCCCTTTTCTTCCCAGAACTCTGAAATTAGATTTAATCCAACTGTTCTGTCACCCAATCCATTCGCTTCGGCAGCAATTTGCATCACCAGGTGTTCGGCAAATAAGTTCACACTTTCATGATTCACCACCTTAATTATTTCCGAAAGTATAGGCGACTGCAACTCTGCAAGTAATTTCATATTCTGTAGTAATACCTTCTCCTGTGATATATTCCCTGATACATGAATTCCAACCCTGGAAAGATGCCTGGCAAATTCTTCCGTAAGTGTTTTTTCGGGATATGGATTAGAAGCTTTAATTGTGAACGAGCTTCTGTTTTTAGGAATGGTACCCCTAATAATACGCCGGTTGTCGATCGGACTTCCAAACACATATGCCCTGTCACGTGGTATATCAGAAGACCGCACCTCGTTTTGCCATGACAGCTCCTTAACTTCAGGGTCGATTGAAACAATCCGGGTCAACATTCCGGGTGATGCGGGTGATTGGAAAGTAATTTTCAAAAGGTTGTCGTGATAGGCCAATGCATTAGCACCGGCACCATAGTAGTTTCCTATATCTTCCCAGTTCCAGGTAGGAGGAATTTGTTCATTACTATAGAAAGAATTATCTGTAACGACTCGTCCGGCCACACTTGTTATGCCTGCTTCACCAATCAAACGAGCCCATTTTTCTAGGAAATGAGGTGTAAAATAAAATTCTGGGAAATAATCTGAACCAAGAGCCGGATCGCCACCGCCAACTATTATCAAATCACCATTTAAAATCCCATTTTCAATTTTTCCTGAATAATAAAGCCGCGTTTTAAAGCGATAATTTGGCCCCAGGATTTCCAATGCAGATGCCGTTGTAACCAGCTTCATCACCGATGCAGGTATAAATAGTTTCTGATGGTTGCTTTCATATAAAACATTCCCGGTAGTATTATCGATTATCGATATCCCTGTCTGTGCATTTTTATAAACCTCGCGGCTGAATACCTTATTTATTTTTTCGCCGAGGTCCTGTTGAGCAAAAACCAGGGTATGAAAACAAATTAAAATGAATAAAAATAAATACCTGAGCATCATAATGAATATATTTACCTTCAAAAATAACAGAAAGTTGGAACTATTTAAGAAGTTATGTTACGAACTATATTAATTGTTGGAAGCGGAGGATTTATTGGCAGCGTGATGCGCTATATGGTTCAATATTTAATGGAGAGAACCCTCACCTCACTGTTCCCCTGGGGAACTTTAATAGCAAATGTAGCAGGTAGTTTCATAATAGGGATCGTATTTGCACTGGCTGAAAAGGGAAATTTGTTAAGTGCAGAATGGCGACTCTTTATGGCTGTAGGGATATGTGGAGGATTTACTACTTTTTCCTCATTTGCTTATAATAATTTTATGATGATCAGGGAAAAAGCCTTTGTTGATTTGTTTCTGAATGTTGGGGGCAGTTTATTTTTAGGCATAGCAGCTGTTTATTTGGGTATTATATTAATTCGTATGATTTATTAATATTAAAAATCATGAAGATAGAAGGTAAAGCAGGTATGCTGAAAATTTATACCGGAGAAACAGATAAAGTGCATGGAAAGCCACTTTATGAAGCCATTATATTCGAAGCGCGAAAAGCAGGTATGGCCGGAGCCACAGCCTACCAGGGTGTAATGTCATTTGGTGCAAGCCATTCGGTTCATGCATTAAAAATATTCTCCTTGTCCGACAAATTACCAATTATAATTGAAATTGTTGATTCAGTTGAAAAACTTGACTCTTTTGCAGAACGGGTGAATGAATTAATGGATTTAAGCAGGAAAGGCGGATTGGTTTTATTTCAGGAGGTTGATATTGTACGTTACCAGTCGGGAGAAAAGTACCGGTAGGAAATACCTGATATAGATAATGCAGCCGATAACCAGAGATATTTTGTGAGCCTATAGAGGCAGTAACACTTCAGGACAACATCGGAGAACATTAGGTTAAAACTACGTGAAATAGCAGGTTTGGTAAAAAGCCATCTGTAAAGAACCGAAACATTTTTGTATCTTTGGACTGCATTTGGCACATCAGAGCAACTATCTGATATATAGTCAAAAAGGAATAGAAGTCAAACAATAAAAAACAGTTTATCATGTTAATTAGCGACATCAAAGCAAGAGAAATTTTAGATTCACGAGGCAATCC
>DASRQG010000490.1:0-6223 GCA_035645995.1 Mariniphaga sp.
ATCGGAATAATTATAACTGAACAGAAACTAAATCAGACGATTCCTTAAAGCGAGCCTTATTTTGCAGGCATTGGCCCAATAAAAATTAAGGATTATGAATTAAATCGAACATTCTACTATGCGCGACAACCGTATCTCAAAACAGGTATTGCTTTTCGTTTAACTTCAAGGTTTTCTTTATTTCAGTTTCAAAATTTGAGTTTAAGAATCTCCAATCAGGGTCGGTATCGATTCTGAATTCATTCTTTTCAACCATATTTCAAATTACAGGAAAATCTAAATGTTTTATTATTAACTCTTTATCAAGGATTCGAATACAACGGCAATACCTAAACGACCAGAAGACAGATTGGCTTTCACAACCATAAGCTTTTTCTGTGGCAGCCACGGCTCGAGCAGCTTATTATAAAATAATCGTTTTCAGTTAGATGAAAATAATTATGACTGCGTAATACCAACGTTTGGGTTTTATCAAAGGCTCATATACACTTAGTGCCAAAGCTGGCCACAAAAAACTCGTTAATGGAATCATCGGAAGACTGTAATTATATCAGCTCTTCAATTTGCAGATAATTAAGAGCAAACAGAAGAGCTGATGAAATAATAATCAGGGTGCAAATAAGTAACTATCTCTTATTGGCATCCTGGGCCGTTTACCCAATTAGTAAATTCGATCCTGACAGAACAGGTTTGATCGTTTTTAGATCTGAGGCGAAAATACATGTATTCGCCCTCTCGTGGAGTGCAAACATTATTAATCTGGGCGCCATTACCAAAAAGATTAGCATATTGGTCGTCACAATCTGATCTGTTCTGATCAAGAACTCCATGCCATTCTACAGTTACAGAGTCATTAGTTCCATTGTTACGAACTGAGAACATCATTCCATTGAGATAATCATCGTTATGCACCCTGAAACAAATACCTTCAGGTGTTGCGTTATAATTCCCCCAATGCTGATAATAGTATCCGTTGCAATTTATCATTAAAGGATTATCACAGGGGTCCTGCGGTTCTTGTGAACCCATGTAAAGACTTACTGATGGGTCGCCATAAAGATTGAATACAAGCCAGTTCATCCACATGGAGGCAGAGGGGGGATTGATACTGCTCTTCAAATTGTTAAGAGCTTCTCCGGAAGACAATTCATTTGTTATCATATTATTAACATAAGCGTATGCCATACCGCCAATTGATGGAGAGTTGGTAAAATTGGATTGCCCTACATAATACCAACTGACTCTTGTTGCACCTACGGTTCCTACTGCACCATTTACTAAAAGTGTGTAGGAAAGATTCGCGGGGTTTTCGGGATATGAATTTGTACAGCTGGCCTGAAATGTAAATGATGGAAAATTATCATTAAGCATTGCTGCATAAGTGTTATTCATTATGCCTGATGCAGATGTTTGAGAACCGTGTGTAAGCCAGGCTGCTATTCCTGTTGGAGAAAGATTCCATCCGTTTTTAACATTGTCATTTGAACAAGGAGTTGATTCAGGAACAGGAATTAATCCATAATTTTCATCATATATTCTGTAACTGTTCCAATCACCTTTCGGAGTTAAAATCAAGTTTTTGATATTTTCTCCTAATTGATAAGATGGGGTCGACGAGTCCATAGGCTTCATAGGTAAAAGTGCTCTTCGACGCCATTGGATATCGTTAATGGGAGCGTTTTCGTAAGCGATTATCTTGGATAAAATATGGTCGAGATTATTGAGGTCATTATAAACAGGTATACGGCCTAAATAGAGATCACAAAAACGTTCGACGCCACCCGGTCCGTAATCGTTATGGTAATCTCCATAAATGTTGTCATTATTAAGATCCCAGTTCCCGGTTAATTCAGCATAATACATGTCGGTAGGAGCTTCTTTATCTGTATCATAATTATATCGAGGCCAGGTCATTTTCATTGGTACATTTCCGGTGCTGGGATTCGGATTTCCAATCAGAAGAACGTGCTCAATATTCTTTGAAATATAATTTGATTGCAGCCAGGATCTGAGGTTTTCCGCAGCAATATCCCCAGTGTTCCCTCCCCAGTCAGATTCAGTTACAATGTATACGTTATAGCCTCGATTCTGTTTTGATGATATAAAATCGCTTAATTTATTCGACAGATTTACGATCTGATTAGTAGTAATTATCGCATATCCAGGTAAACTACCTGAGTATATGCCTGAACCATTGCTGCTCTTAGCATCCTTGTAATTTGACCGGTATTCAGGAGCTATGTCTTCAAAATTGATAAAGCCATTCTTGAACATGCTGCCCCATTTTTCCGAAATTTTATCAATAAAGATTGAACTGCCTGGAACAGAAGCATCTTTGGTTTTTTCATCAAAAGTTAATACAATATTCGCCGATTCAAGCATACGAAGTTGCTTGGTAACCGGATTGAATTGATAAGGGGATATTATGACTTCGACAACTCTCCATATTCGCAT
Organism: Mariniphaga sp.; assembly: GCA_035645995.1. Taxonomy (GTDB): domain Bacteria; phylum Bacteroidota; class Bacteroidia; order Bacteroidales; family Prolixibacteraceae; genus Mariniphaga. Next base: position 2,455 of record DASRQG010000490.1, read on the forward strand.
ATGACCAGACATAGTATATCGGATAAATGATTCTGGGAAGAATTTATCTTTTGAATAAATACCCATGTCAAACCCATTGACTATGTTAGAATCGTCAGAATAAATTTTGTTGGTAGATGAGGATGGAACAGCTGGAGGTGTAGGTGCTATTTCCCATTTCCCGTCAATATCCTTTATTATGCTATCTGTAATTTTTGCTTTTAACGAATTAAGATCTGCCAATGGGGGCAGAAGTATTTTGATTGACTGCATAGGCAACATCGGCTCACCTGTTTTACCATGGACTGCATAATTCCCGAAAACCCCTTTGCCGTCAGCATCCCTTGATACAGGACATTTAATTTCAGGAAGAGATAAAGTCATCTCTCCACTTTTTCTTTCTGCAAATGATATAAATATTGAAAGCAGAACTACAAAAACAATGCGTAAAAAGCCGAACTTAACGGATAATTTTGACATAAGTAATTCCTTTTCGTATTAAATGATAGGTAAATAAAATTATTTTACCTGCTTCCATTTTTCAGCATGAAATGACTGCAGGATTAAATAAAAAAGAAAAGTTTATCATTCGATAGGCGTCACCTCCTTTCTCGATTTTACATATCAACATATAAAGGAAGATGCTTCGAAGTATCTGTTATATTTTTACGCTTAAAAATTAATAATTAAAGGCTTAAGTACTTAAACTTATTGTAAATGTACCGGGATCTGATAGTACTGTTTTACTTTTTAGCATGGGAAATAAAAAAGATTGAAGTCATGTTGGATGTCCTTTTTATGTGTGATTATGATATTTATTTATACTATATACATATAATCATAAAAAAAGCAAATATTTTTTTTAAAATAAATAAATATTGATATTGCTAACATAAAAAAATGCCTTTAGTAACGACTGATAAATTCTACCAATATTATTCGATTCCTTTACGCGAGTTTATTTTCGCAGACTGTTGCTAATTACTAACTACCAATTACCGATTCAATAGACAGAAAGGGCTCTCAGTGGGTTTGTTGCAGCAATTTTGTATCTCGACAGTAACCTTGTCCTGGACAGGTATGTTTTCGTTTATCTTCAGATTTTCTTTTTGTTCTGTTTCCTATTTGGAATTTGTGGCGGAACTCGGCATTCGGGATCGGGGCTTGATTCTGAATTGATCCCTTTCAATCACATTTAAATTTTGTCGTAAAAATGGTAATGGTCTGCAGGAATAGATTACATGTTAATGAAAATATGTCATAATATTGTTGAAGACTAAAGAAACCATTATATTTAAAATCAATATAAACTAACGGGCAGCTATCATATATGTTCAAAATTATAATTATTACATGTTCCTTGTTGTTCAGTGCTTCCGGTAATAATTTAATAAACAGCAAAGAGAGTAATCTGTTAATTGGAATTATACGTAATCAGACAATGGAACAAGAGCTTGATAGCCTTGGTTCTGCGTTGAACAGATTATTAAGTGAGCAAAAACAATTTTTAAAAACGTTTTTTGACCCCGATCTCCTTGTTGAATCTTTTCCTGATGAATCAGCACTTGTTGAAGCAAGAAAAATGGAAATCGATTATGTAATATGGGGTGAAATCGATTCATGCAATTATGGTTTCAGTATTACATTAATAGTTTTAAGCATGTCGGGTGGTAAAACTGCACATATAAATGTGATAGCCGGCAGGAACGATAAAGAAACCGAAATAGCAGAAATTTTACGTTCAAAGCTTTTACTTTGGTTTAACCGGACCGAAATGGTGCAACTTATCATCTCAACATCCCCTTCAAGTGCTTCAATTCTCATGGATAACAATGAATTAGGCTTAACTCCCTATGAAGGAATGGTAAACCCTGGAACTTACAGTTTGAAATTAATAAAAAAGCCATATATGCCAATCGAAATACCAGTAAGTTTTATCAGCGGTACTACATATCAATATGATTTCACTCTAATAGCTGCAGAAAGCAAAATAAATAAGCGTTCTGTTTTAAAATGGCTTGGTTTATCTTTACTGCTTACTGGGGGAGGCGGTACAGCACACTATTTTCAGCAGCATGCAATAGAGGAATACAAGAAGGCAAAACCCGGGGCTGATTTTGACCACCTTTATAATAAAGCTCTTGTATGGACTATTACAAGAGATATATTATGGGTTTCAGCAGGGTTCTCTTTCGGACTAATGATTTTTAAAATAGTCTTTTAGTAGTATTGTAATATCTGCTTGAATGTTGAACTGTCTGTTAAGTGTATTGACGTGAACTAATAAAAAAACAGTTTTACTTATGAGAACCTCGGCTGTGTTCGAAAAATGTTAATTTGCACAAATAATACGGTAAGCTAATCAGGCGATAAAAACGCTGTTTCGCGGACATTGGCGTGCGTGTTAATAAGTACTAATTCAACAGGCAGGAAGGTCTCACTACGCATGGCTGGAGTAATTTTGTATCTCGACTTGCCCGGCAACCGCGTCTCGGGCAGGCATTGTATTTCGTGATAGTAATGTTCTCGCAGGTTCCGATTTCAGGTTTAGTTAGTAGTATTATAGAGTTTTTACTGTTTTGAACTGAAAAGAAATGTGTGTTGTGGATAAATTAAGGGCAAAATTGTTTTGTGTGTCTTTATCAGGATCAGTAATCCTTTTTCTGGCCTGCCTGCCTCGTGATAACGTGTATGATCCTGCAAATCCCAACTTTGAAATGTCTGAATTTTCCTGCATTATCTATTTGCGGGATAGTATAAACCTTGAAGAAATTGAAAATACAAGGATAATATACAGATATAAGCAAATCAAAGATACTGTTGATATTAGTGAAAGTAAAATTAATATCATTATTAAAGATAATGTGGCAGAAAACAGGGTAACTGTTGAAATTCTGCAGATTTGTTCTCCAAATTACTTTACGGTTGGTCCTTTTGATATGACACTTTCAAAAGAGGGCAGGGATACAACAGTTTTATTGGTAGACAAAACTCCTTTTCCTGTAAAATGGGATACCGGGTATTCTTACTCAGATACAGGATCAATACTGTTAACCTGGTATAAAAGCAATGCCGATTCATTTTTGTGTTATCGCCTGATCAGACACAATTTGATGCATGATCATTATGATACAATTGCAGTTATTGATAAAAGAGAAGACAGCGTGTTTGTTGATACAAATATCTTTGAAAATGATAAATACAGATATTTTGTTGAGGTAGTATTGAAAGATGGTATAATAAGTTCAGGGGATGCACTTTTTATTTCAGCTCTTAATAAAACACCTGTTTGTTCGGAAATACTGGAATTAAAAGGGGACTTCTTTATTTATTTACGCCTGATCTGGGAAAAGAACACTGATGCTGATTTCTTGAGGTATACAGTATACAGAAGCACTGATGCCGAGAACTTCGATTCGGTTTTTTCAATTACCGATAGAAATGATACAATGTGGCTTGATACAACTATCAATGAATCAGCAGTACGTTATTATTATTATATATCCACAGTTGATTCAGGGCTTCTGGAGTCAAACGGAAAAGTCATTTCAGGGATAAATAGAATAACAGTAGAACAGGATCTCGTATATATACATAAAGGTTCTTTTAACATGGGGCGCAATGGTTCAACTGTTCCAATAAATGAGCAACCTCAGCGTGAAGTTTCGCTTTCATCTTATCTTATTGATCGTCATGAAGTCACTGTAGGAAGGTATATCAAATTTCTGAATGATGGAAATGCTGAAAATTATAATGACAGTATGGCCAATATCGGTATAATTCGTAACGG
>DASRQG010000491.1:0-3148 GCA_035645995.1 Mariniphaga sp.
AAGATATTGAGACCACATATTTTGTTCAATTAAGTATTTTTTTAATTCAAGTGCTTTTACAGAGCCAGGCTGAATAGATTTAAGACTGTCTCCAATCACTCCCTGTACGATTTCCCGAATGTGTTGCGCTTTATCCGCATCTCCTGCAGCCTGTTCTTCAATTACGCGCTCCAGCATACTTGCAGCAAAAGTTACTCCTGCAGCTTTAATCACTTGCAGATCAATAGGTGCTAAAAAATAAGCTTTACTTGGATCTGGCTCAGGCAAAGTATTTGCGAAAATTTCATCAATATTGCCAATTAATTGACCTTCGATTTTAGCAAGAGCCGAAATAGGAGAATCAGTTTCTAGTAATTCAGAGATCGTATTGAAATGATTAGATATATCAAAAACTTGATTACCTCTCAGAATAACTGGCGATGGTCCAGCAATTTTATGCGGTACCCATGCTCGTCCAATTAAACATCCTTGTGTGCCATCCATTGGCAATGAATTGGCTGAATTTAATGTAAATTTCATGTAAAGCAACTCTATTTATAATTGAAATCATCATAGAATTCCTTTCTAATAAACACCAATGGTAATAATTTAATAATTAATAACCTGTAGTTATTGGGAAAGGACTTCTGAATGGCAGACTTAAATTATTCAAGTTTTAATAATTGGTTTAAATATAGGCATTTGGTTCTATTAGAGACTTTAGCAAGAACTAAAAATATGCATTTAGCAGCTGAACAAATGAATTTAAGCCAGCCTGCGATAAGTAAGATGTTAAAAGAAATTGAAAGCATTTTAGGTTTTACTATTTTTGAACGCTTACCTAGAAGTATGCCGGTTACTGCATTAGGGCAGCACGTTATTCGTTACGCACAGCGTGTACTGAACGATGCCAAACATTTTGTTGAAGATATTGAAATGCTCAGGTTAGGTGGTCATGGATTTCTCAAAGTAGGTGGGATTTTTGCAGCAACAGCTTCTGTAATTCCAAATTCTGTGATTGAGATTAAAAAGAAATGGCCCTTACTTTCTATTGATGTTGTTGAACAGACTAGTGATCATTTGATGGAAATGCTCAGTGAACATACATTGGATTTAGCAGTAGGCCGATTTACCCAAGCAACCCAACAGCAGTTTTTCGATTTCAAACCGTTAGGACCAGAACCTTTCTGTATTGTAGTCAATCATGAGCATCCCTATGCCCAAAAGAAGTTTTGTCAATTAAACGAACTGCTAGATTGGCCTTGGGTTGTTTACCCTAAAGGCACACCGATTCGGAAACGTATGGAAGCGGCATTTATGCGCGCAAATGTTAAAGTTCCCTTGAATACGGTCAATACCATGTCTATGCAAACCTTTTTGCAGATTATACAAACTGCTCCCATGGTGGCTATGTTGCCTGAAGCAATGGTCACTCAACAGGTTAAAGAGGGGAAGCTTTGCATTTTAGAAACTGAATTAATCCTAGATGCTCAGGATTATGGAATCCTTACAAGAAAAGATGAACCAGTTTCAGAAATTGCACAAACCTTTATAGAAATTTTATTAAGAAATGCTAAGCAGAATTAGCTATAAATATCACTTGGCTAATTAAATCAGCCAAGTGATTAAATGGCATTTAACCTTTGAAATATGTTTCGGCGACACCTTGGATCCCTAATCCATAAATGGCAAATACACTACCACGCAACTGATTGTCTCCAGGAAAACGTGGTAGCGGAGGTTGAGACATAGAGGTAACAAAGAGCATATCTAAATCTTTACCCCCAAACGCCAGACTGGTTACTTTTTTAACCGGCATTTCAATGATTCGATCTATGCTGCCATCAGGCGCATAACGTACCAATTTCCCTGAATATACTTTCGCACTCCAGACATAACCTTCACTATCTACAGTTGATCCGTCTGCTGCGCCGCCATCTTGTGTATCGATTTTGCAAAAAACCTGTTTATTCGTTAAACCGGTATCTGCACTGTCATAATCGTATGACCAGATTTCACCTTGCCAGGTATCTGTAAAGTAGAACTTATCACCTTTTGGATTCCAACATATCCCATTTGAAGTATTGATATTTTCTTCTAGTTTCTGAACCGTCATATCTGTATTTAAACGATATAAAGAGGCGGTTTTATCTTCTTCCATACGGTTCATCGATCCAAAAACAAAACGACCTTGTCTGTCTACACCTCCATCGTTCAGACGGTTAAAAGGCATATCTGGTTCAGGGTGATCAATAAATTCTAAATCGCCAGTATCAAAATCTAGGCTATGCAGCCCATTTTCTAATGCAACAATTGCTCCATTATGGTTTTCACGTAATGCGTAAGATCCGATCTTTTGAAGGGTTTCCCAAGCTTTCAGGTCTTTACCTTGCTCATCACAGGAAAACAAGCGACCGTCAAATATATCTACCCAAAATAATCGTTGACGAACAGGATCCCATGTCGGTACTTCACCTAAACGTGTCTTAACATCAACAAATACTTTAATTTCCATTTACATTATCCTGAAAGATTATCTCAATTTGATAGGCATTCAATTTATTGAAAAATCATATACTTTCTAAGTAAATTATAATTTAGTTTAAAAAATTACTAATGATTAAATATCAATCTTTGATAAACAGAAGTTATTAAACCTAAAGTAGTGATATTCTGAAATAAAAAATAATAAGAATTAGGTATATAAGTCTTTCAATATAAATTTATATTGAATTACGCATTCATATTGATATTAAAAAGTTATCGATATTGAGGAATAATTCATTGGTAATTATTAATCATCCTCCTTAATTTGAGTCATCTACGATGTAAATCGTCTGATTCTTAAATAAGGGAAGGATTACCTATGAATATACTTATTACTGGTGGAACTGGTTTTATAGGCAAACAGATAGCTAGAAAAATCTTGGAATTAGGGACTATCACACTAGATGGACAAGCTGCTCAATCCGTAGAAAAAATCATATTATTCGATGCTTTTGCAGGAGAGGACATTCCTGAAGATCCAAAAATTCAAGTCGTGATTGGTGATATTACTGACAAAGAACAAGTATCTAAAATTACCAAAAATGTAGATGTCATTTGGCATCTGGCTGCAGTAGTCAGTTCAGCGGCAGAAGCTGATTTTGACTTAGGTATGGAAGTCAAT
>DASRQG010000492.1:0-3981 GCA_035645995.1 Mariniphaga sp.
AAAAGAGTGGAACCAGATGAATCCTTCCACAAAGAATATTATGAAGGAAATTTTGATTGGATATGTACAAAAAAGCAGATGGTTTAGGGGAAAGGCAAGAAAAATTAAGCGTATAGAAATAAAGGATACAATATCGCTCGAAACCGGAAAGTTGAGCGCCTATGTTGTGTTTATAGAGATTATATATATAGAAGGAAGGTATGAGCAGTATATAATACCGCTTTCAGTTACAACAGGTGATGATATTTCAGATAAGAGGCATAAGTATCCGGAAGCTCTGATCGCTTTTGTTGAAATTGATGGTACTGAGGGGTTAATTATTGACGGAGCGTATGATCGCAAGGTACGTGATTTGTTGTTTAGACTTATTTTTCAAAAGGGAAAATTACGGCATAAACGTGGTGCTATTGTTGGTATTCCAGGAAAGAAATTATCAAAGAAGGTTTCGAAAAATGAACTTCCATTGTTGTCGCGCATATTAACAGCTGATCAGTCAAATACTTCAGTACTGTACGATAACAGGTTCTTTTTTAAGTTATACAGAAGTCCGGAAGAGGGTAATAATCCTGAGATGGAGATCATAAGAACATTAACTGAGAATAGTAATTTTCAAAATTTTCCGGCCTTTAGCGGTGCTTTGGAATACCAGGTGGGAGGTGCTGAAAACACAGGGTTAGGGATACTGGTAGATTTTATACCGAATGAGGGTAATGCCTGGGAATTTACCCAGTCGGCCATTGATCAGTTCTTTGACAGAATTATTCAACAGAAGGAGGAACTGATGGCTGCCAAATATGGTAATAACATTGCTGAGTTAGCAGGAAGTGAGAAAATGAATGATTTACTCGGACAATTTTTTACTGATATGGTTGCCTTGTTGGGAAAACGTACGGCAGAGATGCACTTGGCTCTGGCATCAGTTAAGAATAAAAAGGAGTTTACACAAGAACCATTTTCGTTGTTGTATCAAAAATCATTGTATCAATCGTTCCGTACCCTTATAAAAAGAACTTTTAATCAGGTAAAATCAGCCAAAGTGAAGTTGAATGATGAGCAAGCAGAACTTCTAAATGACATTTTGAAAAATGAAAATGAACTTTTATCTGTTATAAAAAAAAGGCTGGAGCAAAAGAAAATCAATACAACAAAAATCAGGGTTCATGGAGATTACCATCTTGGGCAAGTTCTGTTTACCGGTAAAGACTTTATAATTATTGATTTTGAAGGAGAACCAACCAGGTCAATAACAGCACGTAAACTCAAACATTGTCCTTTCAAGGATGTTGCCGGCATGCTCAGGTCATTTCATTATTCAATCAATATGGGACAAGTTGAAAATGAATCAAAAATGCCTGAAAGTTCAGATTTTTTGCAACCCTGGTTAAAGGCTTGGTACCAGACTGTTCAGGATATTTTTCTAAAAAGTTATCTGGAGACAGCAAAGGATGCATCTTTTATCCCTGATGACAAAGACCAGCTTCATGATTTGCTTGCTGTCTATACGATCGAGAAAGCAGTTTATGAACTCGATTATGAAATAAACAACAGGCCGGACTGGTTACACATTCCATTATCAGGGTTACAGATGATAATGGACGACTTACTTACAAAAAGTTGAAGATATTTAAAAGAATAAAATGAGCAAACAATGAATACAAATAATCATAATAACACTGAATATGAGCATACTGAAGATAAGAATAAACAAATGAACACCAGACATGAAAATGCAGAATCTGGTCAGGAGCCTCAACTTATTACAGAGTATGACATTTACTTATTTCGTGAGGGAAAACATTTTACACTTCATGAAAAGCTAGGTGCTCATGTAATAAGTCACAACAATGTAACAGGAACTTATTTTGCAGTATGGGCACCCAATGCTACTTCTGTTTCGGTAATTGGTAATTTTAATCATTGGCAAAAAAATGCGAATCACCTGAAGGCACGGGAAGATGGTTCGGGAATATGGCAGGGTTTTGTTCCACATATTGGCAAAGGAGAGGCCTATAAATATTTTATTATTTCCAAGTATAACAACTATGAAGTTGAGAAAGCAGATCCTGTGGCTTTTTATAATGAGCAACCTCCAAAAACGGCATCAATTGTTTGGGAACACCATTATCCGTGGAACGATTCAAAATGGATGAATAAACGGAAGAATCATAATTCGCTGGAAAGCCCCTTTTCTGTGTATGAGGTACATTTGGAATCGTGGAGACGAAAGCCCGAGGAGGATAACAGGGCTCTGCATTATGCCGAATTGGCTGAAGAATTAGTAGCCTATGTGAAGGAAATGGGATATACCCACATTGAGCTTTTACCTGTGACCGAGTATCCTTTTTCGGGGTCATGGGGTTATCAGGTAACCGGGTATTTTGCACCAACCAGCAGGTTCGGTAATCCCGATGAATTTATGTACTTTGTGGATTACCTGCATCAGAATAACATAGGAATTATTATAGACTGGGTTCCTTCCCATTTTCCTGGAGACCAGCACGGGCTTCATTTTTTCGATGGAACCTATCTCTACGAGCATCAGGACCCGAGGAAAGGATTTCATCCCGATTGGAGCAGCTATATTTTTAACTATGGACGTAATGAAATTAGGAATTTTCTGATAAGCAGTGCGCATTATTGGCTCGATAAATACCATATTGACGGAATAAGAGTTGATGCTGTGGCATCCATGTTATATCTTGATTATTCAAGAAAAGAAGGGGAGTGGATTCCAAACGAATATGGGGGCAGAGAGAATTTGGATGCAATTCTTTTTATGCGTGATCTTAATGAATCGGTTTTTGCAAAATTCCCCGATGTACAAACCATAGCTGAAGAATCGACAGCCTGGCCCATGGTTACCCGTCCGGTATATACAGGTGGCCTCGGTTTTGGAATGAAATGGAACATGGGTTGGATGCATGATACGCTTAAATATTTTTCGCATGAACCCATTCACCGGAGTTTTCATCATAATCAGCTTACATTTAGTATTATGTATGCTTTTAATGAAAACTTCATGCTTTCATTGTCGCATGATGAGGTAGTGCATGGAAAGGGAAGCCTGATTAACAAAATGCCTGGTGATTACTGGCAGAAATTTGCCAACCTGCGAACCTTGTTTGCTTATATGTTTGCCCATCCGGGTAAAAAGCTTCATTTTATGGGAATGGAATTTGGCCAATGGGGGGAATGGAATCATAACACAAGTCTTGACTGGCATTTGCAGGAGCATGATTATCATAAGGGACTGCAGTTCTTTATAAAAGATATGAACAGTGTCTATAAACGATTTCCTGCACTATTTGAAAAAGATTTTGCAGACGATGGTTTCAGATGGATAGATGCTAATGATTCCACCAATTCTATAATTAGTTTTATGCGTTATGGAAAAGACAGAAGTAAACCGGTTTTAATTATAGGAAACTTTACTCCTGTTCCACGACATAATTACAGGGTAGGGATCCCGGACGATACAGTATGGTATGAAATTTTAAACAGCGATGCTAAACAGTATGGTGGTAGTGGAATGGGTAACTTTGGAGAAGTGATCTCCACACCTGTCCCTTATCATGGTGAAGAACAATCATTAAATATTTTGCTTCCTCCGCTGGCAGTTGTTATGTTTGCCAAATAATAAAAGTTGAAACATGAAGAAAAGTGCAGGTATTCTACCATTTCGAAAAAACGGAGACGAGGTGGAAATATTTTTAGTGCACCCCGGAGGGCCATTCTGGAAAAACAAGGATCAGCATGGCTGGTCAGTTGCAAAAGGTGAATTTACTGATGAAGAAATACCATTTGAAGCTGCATTAAGAGAATTTCATGAAGAAACAGGACTATCCCTGTCAGGTCATTTTATTGAACTAAAACCTAATAAACAACCAGGTGGGAAAACAGTATATGCCTGGGCAATTGAAACTGATATAAATCCTGATGATGTTAAGAGTAATACATTTGCACTAGAATGGCCACCACGAA
>DASRQG010000493.1:0-2556 GCA_035645995.1 Mariniphaga sp.
GATTTAAATCCTCCCTAATAAGATTCGAAGATGATGTTACTGAATCTGAACTACTGGCCAAAGTACACGAGTTGAATAATGACGACGAACTGGATGGTTTTATAGTTCAGCTGCCATTGCCGGATCATATATCAGAACAAAAGGTTATAGAAGCAATTTCTCCTTCAAAAGATGTGGATGGATTTCATCCTGAAAATGTTGGCAGGATGGTTATTGGTTTGCCTTCATTTGTGTCAGCTACACCTTATGGAATCGTTGAATTACTGAAACGATATAATATTGATTTGAATGGTAAAGATTGTGTTATCATTGGCCGTAGTAATATTGTAGGACGTCCCTTAAGCGTTTTATTGTCGCAAAAAGCTATAAATGCTACTGTTACTGTAGCCCATAGCCGTACTAAAAATCTGGAACAATTATGTCAGAAAGCTGATATATTGATTGCAGCAATGGGAGTGCCCGGATTTGTTAATGCCAGGATGGTTAAAGAAGGAGCAGTTGTGGTTGATGTTGGTACAACAAGAGTTAAAAGCGATCAAACCAAGTCAGGCTGGAAATTAAAAGGTGATGTTTTATTTGATGAAGTGGCTCCAAAATGTTCTTACATCACCCCGGTACCTGGTGGAGTAGGGCCAATGACACGCGTTTCATTGTTGCAAAATACCTTACTGGCTGCTACTAAAGAAATTTATCTTTAGTGCTACATTAAAAACAATGGATAACTTTCTTTGCAAACAATATTGATTTTATAATTTATTTTCTAATTTTGAATATTAACAATTTTTAGATTTATCATTCGACACCTAGAAAGTACAGATTATATGGAAGAGAATAAAGTTCCGGAAATATTTACGAAGACGTTGAGGGCAGGAAAAAGAACTTATTTTTTTGATGTAAAATGCACTCGTAATAATGAGTATTATCTCACCATTACGGAGAGTAAAAAGAAGTTTGGTTCTGATGGTAATTTCCGCTATGAGAAGCATAAATTATTTCTTTATCCTGAGGATTTTGAAAAATTTTCTGATACCTTCTCTGAAGTAATAGGTTTTATCAACGAAAATCAACCTTCAGCCTTACCGCAGGTTGAAGATGAACCGGTGGAATCGGTGAGCAGTCTGAAAACTGAAGAAGAACTTTCGGGGAATGAATTTAGTGGAATTGAATTTGATGATATTTAATCTATTCATTTTTATCGCTTAATTCCAACCAGCGAAATTCTTTTTCATCTATTTGATCCCTTACCTGCATCAGTTTATCTGATTTTTGGTGTAATTCTTCATGTGTAAGTTCCCCCGAACTTAATTCTACTTCGAGTTTTGTTTTTACTTTTTCAAGTAAGCTGAGTTCAGCTTCCAGATCTTCTAATTCTTTCTTTTCTTTAAATGAAAGTCTTTGTTTTTCATTATTCCCGGATTTTACCTGACGTGTTGCTTTTTCTCGTTTCTCCGTATTTTTAATGGAAGGTTCTGGTTGATTTTCAATCTCATCGCGATAAATTGAATAATTCCCGGGAAAATCTGTAATTCGTCCTTCTCCTTCAAACACAAAAAGGTGGTCAACAATCTTATCCATAAAAAACCTGTCGTGCGAAACTACCAGAACGCAACCATCAAAGGCTTTTAAATATTCTTCAAGGACATTTAATGTGAGAATATCCAAATCGTTTGTTGGTTCATCCAATATCAGGAAATTTGGATTTTGCATTAACACCGTGCATAGATAAAGTCTTCGCTGTTCACCACCACTTAATTTTTCAATATAGTTATATTGCGTTTCCGGTGGAAACAGAAAACGGGTTAGCAACTGTGTACTTGTTAGTTTTGTCCCATCTTCAAAAATTATAAACTCAGCAATTTTATTAACAGCATCTATTACTCTTTCCTGTGGTTCGAAATTTATACCATCTTGTTGATAGTATCCAAATTTGATGGTTTGTCCAATGTCAATAATGCCATCATCAGGTTTAACCAGGCCTGTTATCAGCTTCAGGAATGTAGATTTTCCGGTTCCATTTTTCCCAATAATACCAACTTTTTCAAACCTTGAGAATTTATAGGTGAAATTTTCAATTAGTTTTATTCCCGGATAAGCTTTCGATACTCCTTCAAGTTCAACAATTTTTTTTCCCAGCCTCGCTGATTTAATATTCAGGCCTAAATTATCCTCACCTACTTTTTGTTTTGCCTTCTCTTCTGTTTCATAAAACGAATCGACTCTGTATTTGGCTTTATGACTTCTGGCTTTTGGCATGCGCCGCATCCAGTCAAGCTCTTTTCGTAACAAGTTTTTTGCCTTATCAATTGATGCCTGCTGACTTTCCAGTCGTTCATTTCTTTTCTGCAGGAAATAGGAATAATTTCCCTGAAATCTGTAGATCTGGTTATCTTCCATTTCTATGATTTCGTTGCATACCCTGTCCAGGAAATATCTGTCATGTGTCACCATCAGCAATGTAGAACGGGCTTTACTTAAATAATTTTCAAGCCATTCTATCATTTCAAGGTCAAGATGATTTGTAGGCTCATCCAGAATAAGAAAATCCGGATTTTGAAT
>DASRQG010000494.1:0-2103 GCA_035645995.1 Mariniphaga sp.
GAATAAGTATAGGTGAGAAGTTAACTACTATGGGAAGATTGTTTAAAAAAGCGGAGAAAAATGCTACCGGTATCATCACCCTGGGAAGCATAAATGTCATTCTGTTCCTTTTACGGGGTAAATAAGCCTGTGCCATTCGTGCCATTAATCCCGACTGCTTTATTCCTTCATTTACTAAAAATAATACAGCTATGGTAATTAATCCGTGATTCGAAAAACCGGCTATTAACTCCCTGTCAGTAATAATCCCGGTTGCCATAAATATAGTTGCAGCACTTAATAGAATCAACCCCGGACGCATGGCCTCCAGAATAAAAGCGATTGACATGAAAAGAAGTACTGCTATTACTATCCAGGATTCAAATGTCATTATTTTGATTTTAAACGAGGAATTAGTCTTTTATCTTCTCCTCTAAATTAGGTTTTAGTTGCTTTTTTTACCTCTGCTTAGCCTGGTGCTCAAAAATTAGTTTTAACAAATATAAAAATGAATTCCTATCTGAATGAATAATCTGAAAACAAAAAATTATCACATATTTGTTTTTATTACTTTTTTGATAGGTAATTAATATATGATAAAACATTTATCACCTCATGGGTGTATCAGTTATTCTATACATAAATCTTATATTTAAGAAGAACAGGTATGGTGAAAATTAAAAAACATACCCTATATATTTTATATGCTTTAAAAACCAAAATTTCAACTGCAAAAATCTGGTTGGGAAAGAAGTTAGGGTTGATCAGAAGTTTAATGATTATCCCATATCAGGGATTTGGTAACGAGAAAGAAATATTTTTTTTGGGTAGAGTTATGCGTGATAGAGGAATCGGCCTTTCAGCTATGGAGGATAGTAAATGGCGAAATTTTAGCCGGATGTACAAGCGTTTTATGACATGGGAAATTCCATTTACGCGTGTTGAAGCAGTTATCAACGATATTAGGGAAACTGCTGTTACCGATGAAGAGGGTTATTTCAAATTTCAGATCTATTCAGAAAAATACTCTGATTTTAAGTCTCCCCATATTGAAATTAAACTTACATTGCCCGACCAAATTATAAAAAACCAGTCGGATGTACAGGCAATAAACCGTGTTGTTATTGCTTCAGAAGATACTGAATATGGTATTATTTCTGATATTGACGATACCATTGTTCCTACCGGAGCGACCCGTTTCTGGGAAATGTTTAAAACTACCTTCTTCCGGAATGCGCATACCCGTATACCTTTCCCCGGAGTGGCAGCATTCTACCAGGCTTTAGCTAAAGGTACTTCGGGGGCTGGAAATAATCCTTTCTTTTATGTTTCAAGTTCTCCCTGGAACCTGTACGACTTCCTGGTTGAATTTATGCAGGTGCACAAAATTCCATATGGTCCCTTGATGCTGCGTGATATTGGCCTCACACGTGAATACTTTATTGCCGGTAGTCATGATGAGCACAAGCTCCTGCAGGTTAAACGTATATTTGCTGTTATTACTAAAATTCCTTTTATCCTGATAGGTGACTCTGGTCAGCACGATGCAGAAATTTATCTGCAGGTGATTAAGGACTTTCCGGGAAGGGTGAAAATGGTGTACATCCGGGATGTGGGTACGGGTAGCCGTACCAAATTACTTAAATTAGCAAATGAGATAAGGAATCATGGTGTCGAAATGATGCTTGTGAAAAATACTGTTGAGGCTGCAAAACATGCACTTTACAAAGGATGGATTGCTGAAAACGATTTGTGGAGTGTTGCCGGAGAAAAAGCTGCCGAAGAACAAGAAGTGAATTAATATATGCTATTAATACCCCATAAAACAGAATTATGATTATTTTTGCGGATGCGATTAATGCCGGTTCCGCTTACCTTTAGCCTTGAAAACAGATTTAAGATCAAATTAAACAATGGATATCCAGATTGAAATCATTCTCATAGTAATGTCAATCCTGTTTTTCCTGAGTATGTTAGCAGGAAAGGCTAGCTCAAAGTTTGGAGTACCTGCCTTGTTGCTTTTTCTCGGAGTTGGCATGATGTCGGGTAGTGATGGTTTGGGAATACAGTTTGAAAACATTCAAATGGCTCAAACTATTGGTACAATTGCTCTTTGCATTATAC
>DASRQG010000495.1:0-4091 GCA_035645995.1 Mariniphaga sp.
CATATTTGTTAACTTCTTTGTACGGGTAATATTTATTGTAAGGTCATCCTGTCTTGTATTTTCACCTATAACCTGGCCTGCATAAACATCTTCTCCCGGATCAACAAAAAACCTTCCGCGATCCTGCATTTTGTCGATTGAGTAGGCTATTGCTGTACCCAATTCAAGTGAGATTAATGCTCCATTTCGATGAACTCCCAGATTTCCTTTCCAGGGTTCATAACCTTTCAACCGATGTGCCATTATAGCCTCACCTTCGGTTCCGGTAAGCATCTGGTTTCGCAGTCCGATAATTCCTCTTGAGGGAATTGTAAATTCTAGATGCGCCCTTTCGTTTTTTACATCAATATTCAATATCTCCCCTTTCCGTTGGGTAACCAATTCTATCACTTTGCCGGAGAACTCTTCAGGAACCTGTACAGTAAGAAATTCTATAGGTTCATTTTTAATTCCGTCAATTTCTTTTATGATAACTTTTGGCTGTCCGAGCTGCATTTCATATCCTTCACGACGCATTGTTTCCACCAATATAGATAGGTGCAAAATACCCCGTCCGAACACCATAAATGAATCAGCTGATGATGTATCCTCCACCCGCAGAGCAAGGTTTTTCTCTGTTTCTTTGTATAGCCTTTCTCTTAACTGCCGTGAAGTTACAAATTTTCCGTCTCTACCGAAGAAGGGAGAATTGTTGGCTACAAACAACATGCTCATTGTTGGTTCATCTACTCTTATAGGTGTCAGCCCTTCAGGCTCAAGAGCATCGGCGACAGTATCGCCTATATCGAAACCTTCCAGTCCCAGAATAGCACAAATCTCGCCCGATGGAATGGGTTCTTTTGTTTTTACTTTACCCAATCCCTCAAAAAGATACACTTCTCTGGCAAGCGTTTTAACGATAGAACCATTTCTTTTTACTAAAGAAACCGGAGTTCCCGGAATCAATTCACCGCGGGTAATTTTGCCAACTGCAATCCGTCCGGTATAGGAAGAGTAATCGAGCGAGGTAATACGCATTTGCAGGGTTCCCTCCTTGTGAGTGGATGCCGGAATATGATCGAGAATTACGTCCAGCAAATAACTGACATCAGTGGTTTCTTCTTTCCAGTCGGGGCCCATCCATCCGGCTTTTGCCGAACCATATACTGTCGGAAAATCAAGTTGTTCCTCACTGGCATCGAGGCTGAACATGAGATCAAACACCTTCTCATGAGCAATGTCAGGTGTGCAATTGGGTTTATCTACCTTATTAACCACAACGATGGGCCTTAATCCCAACTCGATTGCTTTCTGAAGTACAAACCTGGTTTGAGGCATAGGACCTTCAAAAGCGTCAACAATCAACAGTACTCCGTCGGCCATATTTAATACCCGCTCAACTTCACCGCCAAAGTCGGAGTGGCCGGGAGTATCTATAATATTAATCTTAGTATCTTTATACCTGATGGATACGTTCTTCGAAAGAATGGTAATACCCCGTTCCCTTTCCAGTTCATTACTATCAAGAATTAATTCTCCCATGTTCTGATTTTCACGGAATAATTTTCCCTGATATAACATCCTGTCAACCAGTGTTGTCTTACCATGATCGACGTGAGCTATTATAGTAATATTTCTAATTTCTGTCATTGTTTTCTGTTATTATTAATTGAAGCCGCTACTCCTGATATTTTATATTTAAATGAATCCTTACTGTCTTATAAACAAACCTTTATCATAAAGTAGTTTTTTCAAACGGCGTGCAAAGGTAAAAAAGTTATTTTTTCTGCTGTTCAACTGCTTCATAAATAATGAATTCTGCGTAAAAAAATTAATGCAGTAATATTCTAAATTTTGTCCCCGTTTTAAATACATCATGCTTTAATATATTAAAATTACAATTTAGCATGTAAAAATGCGTAATATCCAACCCTCAGGAATGGGTAGGATTTAAGGTTTTTTAAAGGATAAAACATTCATTATGACTTAGAAAATATTCGGAATAATAAATTAATAATTATATATTTAGCCTCGATAAACTACCGTATTCTTATGAAAAAATCAAATACAACAAGCCATACATCTACCTCAAAACAAGAAAGATCAAAAGAAAAAATTAACCTGGAGCACGTTGGTGACAGCTTTTTTAAAATCATGTTTGAAGCACATCGTGCTATCATGTTACTTATAGATCCCGGGAATGGAAAAATAATTGATGCAAATATGGCTGCTCAGGATTTTTATAAATATTCAAAACAAGAATTAAAAAGTTTAAGAATACAGGATATCAATCAACTCGACCCAAAATCTGTCAGGGCAGAATGGCGTAAAGCACTGCGTGATGAAAGAAATTATTTTGTTTTTCCACATAAACTATCCGACGGACAAATACGACAGGTTGAAGTTTATTCATCATCATTTGTATACGAGGGAAAGCATCTTCTATATTCAATCATCCATGACATCACAGAAAAGAAGATCGCGGAAGAGGCATTATTAAAAAGTGAAGAAAAATTTGAAATTGCCTTTAAACACAATCCCAACGGAATTGTATTATCTGATCTGAAAACCGGTAAAATTTATGAAGCCAATGAAAAATATCTGAAATTTACAGGCTACACAAGAGAAGAAATCAGGAATGCATCTACCTTAGATTTGGATATTTACCTGAATCCGGACGATCGTGAACGCATGGTTGCTCTTTTAAAAAAGAATGGGAGTTTTAAAAATCTGGAAATTCCAATAAAAAACAAAAAAGGAGATATTTTTCATGTATTAGCTGCATCAGAAATTTTAAAAACCAGCCTGGGTGAAACGATTCTTACAACCCTCCAGGATATCACTGAACGAAAACTAATAGAAGACCGGGAAAAAAGAGAGCATGACCTGCTGAATGCCATATTTGATCATGTTCCTGCAATGATCTCAATTTACGATCCTGCCATTTCCAAGGTAAAGCTAAACCGGGAGTTGGAACGTGTCACCGGATGGACAAAAAATGATCTACGTAACAGGCATATCATGGAACTTGCATATCCCGATCCTGCATATCGTAAGGAAATTGCAGAATACATGAAGAAACTCAATTCCGGTTTCAAAGACATCAGAATGACCTGCAAGGATGGAACCATAATAGACACTTTATGGGCAAATGTATCAATCGACGATGGCCGAAGAATTGGAATCGGAATCGATATTACTGAGCGGAAAAAGGTTCAGGAAGAATTGCTCAGAAGTAAAAACATTATAAATACAGCACTTGCCAGCATGACCGATGCTGTGTATATTGCCGATTCAAAAGGTAATTTGATTGAATATAATAATGCATTTTATACCTTCTACAGGGTTCAAGCCAATACGATTTTTTCTAAAAATTTAACCCAATATTATTCTTTTTTTGAATTTACCCTGCCCAACCATAAAAAAATTAATTACACCGATCTCCCCATTCCTCGTGCATTACGTGGTGACACTGTCAAAAAAACGGAATACACAATTTTCAGAAAGGATACGGGTGAATCGTGGATAGGCAGCTTTAGTTTTGCTCCTATTCGAAATAACAATCAGGAAATTACAGGTGCTGTAGTTGTTGCACGCGATGTTACTGAAACAAAAAAAGCTGATCTGGAGCGGGAACGTCTCATAGAACAACTGGCAAAGGAAAAAGAAGCAGTCGCCGAATCGGAAGAAAGATACCGCATTATGGGTGATGCCATTAATTATGGTGTTTGGGCTGCTGACCCTGAAGGAAAAGTTACTTACCTGAGTGAATCATTCTGTAAACTGGTAGGAAAAAATCTGGATGAATTAAAAGAAAATGGCTGGTACGAAAACATGATCGTTGCCGATTCAGAAGAAGTAATGAAGTTATGGAAGCACTCGGTTAAAACCGGTGAACCTTATGAACATGAGCACCGCATCACCAGCAAGGAAGGTGAAACAAAATATATTCTTGCGCGTGCACGGCCTATCAGAAACCAACATGACCATATTACTTCATGGGCGGGGATTCATCTCGACATGACCGAAAGACGATTGGCCAGCAAAAAATTGGAAGAACAAAATCAGGAACTTATCCGTATCAACAAACTTTTCGAAGATTTCATTCATAT
>DASRQG010000496.1:0-2617 GCA_035645995.1 Mariniphaga sp.
TTAATAACGGGGTTGATGCATTTGTTGTTTCAGAACCTGAAGTTATTTCTTCTCAGGCTGCTTTCATTTTGGTTGATGATACAACCAAAGCACTTCAGCAAGTTGCAGCCGGCAACCGCAATAAATATACCTACCCGGTAATTGGAATTACCGGCAGCAATGGAAAAACCGTGATTAAAGAGTGGTTGAACGAACTGCTCGCCAACGATTATAAAATTGTTCGCAGTCCAAAAAGCTATAACTCACAAACAGGAGTTCCATTATCTGCATTGTTAATGGACACCAATTTTAACCTGGCAATATTTGAAGCAGGAATTTCCCAACCCGGAGAAATGCAGAATTTAGCCCGGGTAATTACTCCAACAATAGGCATTTTAACTAATATAGGAGATGCCCATCAGGAAAATTTCAAATCGAAAGAAGAGAAACTTCACGAAAAACTACTGTTGTTTACTACCTGCCAAAAATTAGTTTTCAAGGCTGATGACCCTGAACTTACTCCTCTGATTAAAGATTTTTGCACGAGGAACAATATTCAACAAGTTGACTGGTCTTATTACAGCAAAAAAAGTTTTATATACTTCGAACACCAAATCCAGGATGGAAAAACAATAATTGAGGCAACAGTAAAAGAAAAGAATTACAAGTTTGAACTTCGATTAACCGATGCTTCTTCCATTGAAAACGCCAGCCATTGCTTTGCTGCAATATATGCCTTAACCGGTGCTACTGAAAACTATCAAAAGCGGCTTTCCACATTGGAACCAATTGCAATGCGTCTCGAAATAAAGAAAGGAATTAAAAATAGTTTGTTGATAAATGATTACTATAATTCTGATTTGACTTCCTTTTCTATAGCACTTTCGGTCTTACACCAACAAGCTCAAAGAAGTGCTCAGAAAAAGCAGGTAATTTTATCAGACATACAGCAAACAAGTTTAACTTCCAAGGAACTATACAATCAGGTAAACAACTTACTCAACCAGTGGAAGATTGATGAGCTAATAGGAATTGGCCCCGAAATATCACTACATCAGGAACTGATTACCACCGAAAAAACCTTCTATCCATCAACAGAAGCGTTTCTCACGGAAATAAAACAGCAACATTTTCATGACTCCATTATCCTTATTAAAGGAGCAAGAGAATTTACTTTTGAAAAGATTTCAGCATCGTTACAACAAAAAACCCATCAGACCCGACTTGAAATCAATCTAAATGCTCTTGTAAATAACTTAAATGTTTATAAGCGTCTATTAAGACCGGAGACACGGATTATGGTTATGGTCAAAGCTTTTTCTTATGGAAGCGGAGATGTAGAAATAGCCAGAACGTTACAACATGAGAATGTGGACTATCTGGCAGTTGCCGTTGCTGACGAAGGGATTGAATTACGCAATGCGGGGATCCGAATTCCAATTATTGTCATGAATCCGGAAGAGCAAAGTTTCAACAATATGATTGAGTTTCAACTGGAACCCAACATCTACAATATTGAACTACTGAAACAATTTGAAAAAACAGTGATCCTAAGCGCAAGAAATAATTTTCCGATCCACATAAAACTGGATACCGGAATGAACAGACTGGGATTTAAAACCGAAGAAGAGGTTGATGAACTCATTTCACATCTATACCAAAATAACAACTTTCGTATCCAATCTGTGTTTTCTCATCTTGCTGCAAGTGACGATTCAGCATTCGACACATTTACCGGAACTCAGATTGGTAAATATGACGGATGGTCACTTAAAATAGCTTCCGCTTTTGATTATAAAATTGATAGACATTTGTTAAACTCAGCAGGCTTAGAGCGATTTACTGAGTGGCAGATGGATATGGTACGGTTAGGGATCGGATTATATGGCATTTCGGTGACCGGGTTACCCCTTCAGAACATAAGTACATTCAAAAGTATTGTCTCACAGGTTAAGAAAGCATATCCGGAAGAATCAGCAGGATACAGCCGCAAAGAGCTTATTGATAAAGAAACTGAAATTGCTATAATACCCGTTGGTTATGCTGATGGACTGGATCGTAAGTTGGGGAACAGAAATGGCTCAGCATATATAAAAAATCAAAAAGTACCAATCATTGGGAATATCTGCATGGACATGCTCTTGTTAGATGTAACAGGAATGGATGTACATCGGGGAGATGAGGTGGAATTTTTCGGTTCACATGTCCCAATAACGGAAATTGCAGAGAAAGCAGGTACAATACCCTACGAGGTATTGACAGGTATTTCTCAACGGGTGAAGCGTATATACATATATGAATAAAAACCGGGAAAAAGATACCGGCAGAACGATTAAAACTATCCAAGCTTACTTACCCTGTCAAGCCGATGAGTATCCAGAATTTTAATCTTGCGTCCATCAATGGCGATAATTCGTTCATTAGCAAATGTAGCAAGTGTGCGAATGGCGTTAGATGTGGTCATATTAGAAAGATTTGCAATATCTTCCCTTGAAAGATAGACCTTTAGAGTCATACCATCCTGCTCAAAACCATACTTACTTTTTAGCAACATTAAAGATTCAGCCAGCCGTCCTCTAATATGCTTTTGAGTTAAAGCAACAGTACGTCCGTTCGCAAAACCAAGTTCTTTAGCAAG
>DASRQG010000497.1:0-4557 GCA_035645995.1 Mariniphaga sp.
CGCTTTTGAAAAGCAAGACGTTCTTAAAAGAAAGTGATTCTGTACAAAGAACAAGAAATATTCCCTAGTAGCTCAGTTGGTTAGAGCGGCGGACTGTTAATCCGTAGGTCGTAGGTTCAAGTCCTACCTGGGGAGCACCGAAATAAAAACAAAAGCGTTATATGAGAAATTCCTGTAACGCTTTTTTGTTTTAATGATCCTCCAGTTCCTTTTCCAGGGCCAACTTAATCATCTGGTTCAAAGTAATACCTTTTTTGATGGCAGCATGTGAAGCTTTTTTATGCAACTTTGGACTTATGCGTACATTAAACACTCCTTTGTAGGACTTTTCTGCCGGCTTCCCCTCTTTCTCACAATCAGCTATATGCTGATCCAACATATTATCTGAACGCAAATTCCGGTTCTTCAACTGTGACAGATGCATTTCCCATTCCCAAACCAAACAGCATCTATAGTATAGAATTTTTTAAAAACTTAAAATTACATTACACCTAAGTTTAATTTTTATTAAAAATCTAAACTAAAGCCAAATTTATTCTTAAATTTAGCTATTTAAACTTAATATCATGATGTCGTATAAAGCTGGTGTAACAGTTAGGCAGGATCATTATAAAAGTTTTCAGCCAAATCCTATAAACCGGCAATGGCTGGTGGATGACATGCAGTTACTTAATTTACTTAGCAAAGCTGATCGTTCACTGGGGCGGCTCGACATGTATTCTGAATATGTGAATATTGAACTTTTTATCCGGATGCATATTGCAAAAGAAGCCACTCAATCTTCAAAAATAGAAGGAACCCGAACAAATATAGAAGAAGCATTTCTTGATAAAAAAGATGTAGTCGCCGAAAAACGGGATGATTGGGAAGAAGTACAAAATTATATCGGCGCCATGAATGAAGCAGTAATGCAGCTGCATAAACTGCCCTTTTCATCAAGATTAATCCGCCAGACACATAAAATTTTACTTCAGGGTGTACGGGGAAAACATAAAAATCCGGGGGAATACCGACGCAGTCAAAACTGGATAGGAGGTGCTTCAATAGATGATGCTGTGTTTATTCCACCAGTTCATACCTCTATTCCTGACTTGATAAGCGACATAGAATTTTTTGCCAATGATGAGTTGAATCCATTACCCGATTTGCTGAAAGTTGCAATAATACATTATCAGTTCGAAACCATTCATCCATTTCTTGATGGAAATGGGAGGGTAGGCAGATTACTGATAACATTATACCTGGTTAGCAAAGGAATTTTAAAACAACCGATACTTTACCTGTCCGACTTTTTTGAACGACATCGGACATTGTATTACGATAATTTAATGCGGGTTCGTACTCACAATGATATGGACCAGTGGTTAAAGTTTTTTCTAACTGGGGTGATTGAGATTTCGAAAAAAGGAGTTGAAACATTTGATGGCATATTACAGTTACAGCGCATTCTGGAAAATAAACTTCAGTCACTGGGAAGCAGGGGGAATGAAGCAAGAAAGGTTATTGACTATCTCTATTCTCAACCGATTACAGATGCATTAAAAATAGGTAGGATAACCACCAAATCAAAAGCAACCAACTATAAACTTCTCAACGATCTGGAAAGATTGGGTATATTAAAGGAGGTTACGGGAGCACAGCGAAATAAGCTTTATGTTTTCAGTGATTATCTGGCATTATTCGATATTGAATAAGTTTAAAATTCCCAATGGTGCCAACCTGGGAAACAGCACGGCACGGCCTTTCTTTTCGAGACGTATAGGACTTAATGTTCCTGTTAATTTTGCGGGAAGGTTAACCGGAAGAATTGGCAATAAATGGAGAATTGGAATTATGGATATGCAGACAGGCTCCAAAGGAGAAACACTTTCCGGTAATTATGCTGTCGCTGTTTTGCAGCGGGAAATTTTCCGCCGTTCAAGTATTGTTGGATTCATTGTGAATAAACAGATTACTGAATCGTATAATGACACACTGTTGAATGCATCCCGTTTTAACAGAGTAGCAGGCCTGAAGTATAATTTCGCAACAGAAGACAACCAGTAGTAGGGTAAAGTTTTCTATCATCAGTCATTCTATCCGGGATCGAATAAAAATGCTGCAGCACTTTCAGGAAACATCAGCTATTCCTCTATTAATGTAGCGGATTCATATTTCTTTTATCCGGAAAGGTCTTTTTTTAGCTTCATCGGTAAAATAAAGTGAGTCGTCAATAATATAAAAACCTGCATCGGGGTAATAGCTTTATAGGCACCAAAAAGAAAATTTCAAATTCCAGCAAAAGATAATCTATATTTTCAATGCATAATAATCATTAAAATTTTTATCCAATGAATTTAATGCATCATCAATTTGCAAGGCAGCAAAATCAAGATTTATCTTGCAATGAAGATCCCTGTAATAAGCGATACCGTTCTTAAGGTTTTCATAGAAACTTTGAATAAAATTGTCCATTTTAAGATCATTCAATTCTTTTCCTTTTGCAAGTAACTCATTCCAGTAATTAATATACAAACTTAATTCTTTGACAAAGAAGTGCGGACGACTATTGTCGGAAAGGATATTCAAACGCCCATAAATGTGATCCACCATTTTTTTTAACGATGTTTTTTGAGAAAAGTAGGCAATATTTGGTCCAGGACACACATTTACAGCTGTGGATTTTAAAAAGGGTGCCAAGTTGTAATTATTGACAGCAGCATTGCTTAAACCTACACATAAACATTCTTTGTCCGTTATTTCCTTTAGTTGTTTTTCGTATTCATTTTGTGGTAACTGCAAGGTTTGTAACTGTGAAATTTTCTTTTTTTGATAAGTACGCGAAGCAGTACAAATGGGCTCAGTTGTAAATTCCGTATTTGAAACAAGAAACTTTTCTGAGCATGGGCTACCGGGTGTTCCTTTTTCTATTCGTTTTATTTTTTCCAGTTCGGATGATGTGCCTTTAAGATAATGAAAACGAACACCTAAAGGAGAATTCCTGCTCAATACAACGTCTTTCTCCACAGCATTGGCAAGTAAATTTAAAGTTGGCTTGTCAACGGTGGTAACCTCTGGAACCAATAAGAAAGGTGTTGCCCAGCCTGTACTTTCGATGCCATAATATTGATGCAAAAGCTCTTTTTCGGCGTGTGTGCCAATACCTCCCTGGTACGTGATACTTAAGTGGTGAGGGTTTTCGAAAGTCGTTTTACCCTTAGTTTTTAATGCATCACTGTATATGTCGTGCAGGATGGAATGTAATTCTTGTCTCTTATTTTTAAATTCTTCAAGAATCGGCCCGCTTAAATACCCATCGGTAGCAAATGCATGCCCACCACAGTTTAATCCCGATTCAATCCTGAATTCGCTTACCCAAAGGCCTTTTTTTGCAAGCATTTTACCCTGAATAAGAGCAGACCGATAGTCTGAAACTTTAATAACTATTTTCTTTTCAAACTGACCGGCGGAATTTGCTTCAAACGACTGTGTTTTTTCAATGTAATTAAATAAACGCGGATTCATACCAGCAGACAGTATCAACGAAGATCCGGTAAGATTGCTGTGTGCATATCCACGAAGTGCCGTTACAGCATCAGACCCATCTTCTACAATATTTCCATTTGCATCGATGCTTTCCTTATCCAGTTTTGTCATAATATTTACATCAATGCTACCGGGTTTGATTTGCCCTCTCAACCACTCTTCGGCCTGTTGCCTTTTTTCCGGTTGTTTATAAAATTTCAACTGGTTATATGCCAGCTTAAGTTTGCTGTTGTCTGGCAACATCTCAAAATATTGATCAATTTCTGACCCCGTATCAAATGCAAGACTTTGGATTTCCTTTACCTGTTGCTTTACTAATCGGTTTACCAAATTAAGATAATCGGTAATGCGCCTGGCCCGGTAATCAGGTTCTTTTCTTGAGATAGGATTATATCTTTCGCCAATTTTTTGGTAGTAATACGACCGCATCTTTTCAATCAGATTGTCTTCGATTATAGAAATAACTGAAGAAATCCCAAATCGGGCTACTTTTAATGGAGTGTCTATAGTATAGGCCAGTCCCATTACAGGAATATGAAAAGTATGCAGGTGTATATTAGAATGCATATTCATTATAATTTTAGATAATGGGCAAAGATAAAATAATTAATGGACCTTTATGTCCCTTTAGATTCGATTATCGTAATTACCATCTTTCAGACAATATATTTTCCTCACTATTTATGAAGTTAATGTAAGTATTGGAATCAGATACAAATTGATTGGCTCAATTATCCCAGTAATGATTTAATTATGGTTCCACGAAGCGAAAGTAAAAAGCACATAATAAAGTTAAGCGGTAATAGAAGATTCTGTATTTCCTTATTTTTACAATTTTAAATGAACGATTTGAACCTGTGTCTTGTAATGAATAATAAGAAAATGTGAATATATGAATATAGATAAATTTAGGAACTTACGCTATCGGTTAATGGAAAATGGGAGATGGCCGATGAAATATATGTTTAAATTTATTTCGCCAAACCAGGATGGTAAGGTTGATAAAATAAAGGCTTTACTTCCGGAAACGGG
>DASRQG010000498.1:0-3125 GCA_035645995.1 Mariniphaga sp.
CTTCGACCGGTTATTTCCCAATCAGGATTTCCATTCAGGTAAAGGATAAGGAAACCTCATTGCTTTGCCATTGAATGGGATAAGTATTAAGCTAGGGAATTCATGTTTTTTAGACCCGGAAACATTTATTCCACAACAAAATCATTGGGATTTCCTGCAGGAGATAAAGAAAACATCCAGTGGTAAACTTAGGGAGCTTTATGGAAACCACTCTTGATCCGGATGCCTGCTCCTCATTATAATCAAAAAAATTTAGCAGATTTTTCAGTTCGGCATAAGTAAAATCTTTTGGTTTTGAAGCAAATCTGGTTATCAATTTCTCCTTTGTTCCTATGAAACAAATATAATACTTGTAACTGACATTTAGTTGCCATTTTTAAACAATTTAAAATGAATAAATTTCAATTAGGTTGCAACTTCCGACTTTCAGAGGAGCCACTTAATAGAATTCATATTTGTGGAAACAACCAGCCCAATTTTTCCTCTGAAATTCATCTAAAAGCGAGATTGGTACGATTAAGCATCCTGCTAAAATAACCTCTGCCGATAGTTTAATTTTTTACGAAAAATCTAAACTAAGCCATAATATATTCTTAAAATAGCTTAAAATTGACATCAATTTGTAGCGGTTACATGTATTGCACTGATGGACTCCGCTGATCAGATAATTGAGATAACAGAAAATGGAGGATAAAATTGAAGGGGTAATTATATTATAAGGAAGTAAAAGAGAAAGTACCCATTGCCCTGAGATAGTTATCGTGTACCCGCAGGAGGCATACCGGCCTCATAAACCCTGGCAAACATATTTTAAGAGTGCCCGTCATCCAGTGTTTATTCCTGTTTATGCTCCTCTTCAAACTGGTGCAGCAAGCCTGCATATTTGCCACCTTGCCTAAGTAGCTCGTCATGATTTCCCCGTTCAATGATTTTCCCGTTTTCCAGGACAAGTATCATATCAGAATTTTTAATGGTACTAAGGCGATGAGCCACCGCTATCACGGTTTTTGTTGAAAAGATATTGCCAATGGCTTTTTGTATGTATTGTTCAGTTATTGAGTCCACCGCACTGGTTGCTTCATCCAGAATAACAAGTTCGCTGTTGCCGGCAATGGCTCTGGCAAAGGATATTAACTGGGCCTGCCCTTTGGAAAGGTTATCACCATTATCCTGAATTACAAATTTGTAACCCCCGGGCAATTGATCAATGAAGTAGTTTGCATAAACAAATTGAGCTGCCTGTTCAATGTCATTTTTTGTAACAGATTTACGTCCAAGTGAGATGTTGAACTCCACAGTATCATTAAACATGTAAATGTCTTGCTGCATAACGGAAACAGCTTCGCGTACACGTGCTAAAGGTAAATCAGAAAGCTCGGTGCCGTTAATTTTAATAGAACCTCGATATCCGCTATAAGTTTTTGTGAGCAGCCTGATAATGGTTGACTTACCGGAACCGGTTGTTCCAACCAATGCCATTCGGTCGCCTTTGTTCAGCTTAAAAGATACATCTCTTAATATATCCGGAGTATCTTCAGAATACCGGAAATACACATTTTTAAACTCAATTTCCTGTAGAACCAACGGTTGCGGTTGTCGTATAACGGGCGAGACTGAAGGCTCTTCCACATTTTGATCAAACAGTTCGCTGATGTGCTCAAGCGCCGACAATGCCCGCTGAATGGTGGATATCTGCTGAGCAAACTGTTTAACCGGTACAAATAAACGTTCCAGTGTGGTAACAAAAACAACCAGAACACCCAATGTATAACCGAAGTCCCAGATTTGAATGGCTCCGTACCAGATTATCAATGCAGTGGCAATACCTGTTATACCCTCTACAATAGAATACAGGAAAGAGTCGTATATATTTGATTTATTTTGTGCATCGCTAAACTGCTTGTTCAGGTTATCATATTTATTCAGAACCTTTTCTTCGGCAGTATAGAGCTGAATGGTTTTCATTCCGTTTAATGATTCCTGAAGATAAGCGGCCGATTTAGCAAGACTGGTTCTCGATGCATTGTATGCCATTCTGATTTTTTTACGCAGGAAATTGATTACAAAATACAATACAGGCACCACTAGCAAAAGCACCAGTGTAAGCCTCCAGTTGAGATAAAAAAGGTAGCCAACAAGTGCCAGTGTTTTTATTGTGTCGGCAAGCAGTCCGAGTACACCGGCAGCAAACGATTCAGAAACTGATTCCATATCGCTGGTAAGGCGCGACAATGTAACGCCAATAGGTTTCTTATCGAAATAGCTTAGCGGGAAACGTAATGATTTACCAAACATCTTTTTCCGCAGGTCAACAATTGCCATACCCCCTGCTTTAGAAAATGAATAGCTGTAGAAGCCATCAAAAAGAATATTCATTATAAGTGTTCCGGCAAGTAAGAGTGTCTGCATGATTAATCCTTCAACATTACCCGGAACGATGTAGTTATCAACAATATCTCTCACCAGCCAGAGAAACAGTATGCCCGCTGCCGTTGTAATGGGGATGGAAGCAATACTCAGGAAGAACCACTTTTTATGCGGCCTGAAATAACGGGCAAACTTTTGGAAGAGTTCCCAGTCCAGGTTCTTAATCAAATTTGATTTCCCTTTGCTCATTTTTGTCGTTCTTTTTTACTGTCTCCTTCCTGCTGCAATATTCCGATTTCACTGTAGAAGTCTGATTGCCTACGCAATTCGTGGTGACTGCCGATGGCTGATATGCGGCCGTCCTCCAATACAATGTTAAAGTCGGTTTTCTCCAGCACAGTCATACGGTTTGACACAATCAGCAGGCTTTTAACAGCATGATTTTCCACAATCTGCTTAATCAGAAAACGTTCGGTATCTGTATCAACAGCTGAAAAAACATCATCCAGAATCAAAAGATCCCCCCTGCTGTAAAGTGCCCGTGCCAGGCTGATACGTTGTTTTTGTCCTCCTGAAAGCATTATCCCTTTCTCGCCCACCATCGTTTGACCCTTCATAGGCAGCCGTGTTAACTCATCGGCAAAAGCACTTTTGTAGATCACCTCATTGAATTTTTCTTTCACTATCTCATTGTCGTCAGTGAGCCCGATATTATTCTCAATGGTATCAGAAAATAGAAAAACCTCCTGGCTTACCGT
>DASRQG010000499.1:0-9143 GCA_035645995.1 Mariniphaga sp.
GAACTGGGAGAACGGTTACGTGATCCAGCACTCATTGGATTTCGATGCAATTGATGCCAACAGTATGCTTATCAGCTTTGTGATCAGTGCAGAGATCATCAACTATGGTGGCGGTGCCTACCAAGGTATTTGGCCGAGTGCGTAGTGAAAAGATCGGGAGTGCATTTCTGGAACTGTACTCCCGGTTCTTCATTACCGGCAGGTTCTCTGCTCAATGTCTATTGACTAAAAAATAAATGTTATGAATAAAAGCAATGCAGCCCTTATAGCGGCTAACCGGATATTCGGGGTAAACCACCTTGTGGCACTGACTATTTTTGTGGAGGGAGAAGAAATAACCCATTACAAACACTTTGAGTTGTCGCAAAGTGCGGTCAAGCACCACACATTCGATTTGGTGCTGGATCACGATGTATTGGCTACCCCGCAGAATCACGATATGGAAGAAGCTCGGGAAATGCTCGGAAAAAGTATTATGGTAACATTCCGGTACAAGAACTTAGCGGACGGAATGGGTCCTGAGAGAAACTTTATAGGTGTCATCACGCAGGTAGGCTTTACCCGCAAATATGGCAACAAAGGAAATATCGTACTGAAAGGGAGCAGCCCTACCATATTACTGGATGGTGCCCCCCACACGCAGAGCTTCGGAGGCGAGCAGGTCATATCACTGCACTCCATTGCCAAAGAAATGATACTGGAAGGATTGGGCAGCGATTATAAATTCAAGCACCGTATCGATCCGGGCTACACCAACAATATATCCTACAGTTGCCAATACCATGAGACCCATTACAACTACCTTGCCCGTCTGGCTGCATCGTATGGCGAGCAGTTCTTTTATGACGGCAGGATATTGCATTTCGGAAAATTGCCAACCGCAGAAGAAGCCGTTACCCTTACTTTCGGCAAGGATGTAGAAGAGATTGACATAAAAATGTGTACCCGGCACGTCAGTCGGGAGGTGTATGGCTACAATAGCAGCCTGCACGAGCCGTTCAGTATCAACCAGACAAACATCGCACACCAGTCCTCTTTGGCAAAGTCTGCCTACCGCTCATCGGAACAAACTTTCAAGACCCCGTCATTGAGCATAGCCCCTATGAAAGCGGGTAGCTATCAGGACGTAGAAGCCTCCCATAACGGTACATTGGGCAATGAGATGGTCAATGTATTTGTGACCACGGGAAAGACAAGCGTGCCCTTTCTCTATCCGGGCTGTGTGGTACAGATGTATATGCGGCAGCCGCAGAGTGCCGAGACCGATTACCTGACCAAGCTGATGATTACAGACATAAAGCACAGCGTAGATGCATTGGGCAATTACACGGGCTATTTTGAAGCCATTGCCGAGGGAACAGGCTATTTGCCAGCACCGCAGTATCATACACCGATAGCCGAACCGCAGATGGCTCTTGTCAAACGGAACAATGACGAGCAGGGACGTGTGCAGGTGATATTCGACTGGCAGCTCAAAGGCTATACCACTGACTGGATAAGGGTACTTACTCCCGATGCCGGAAGCAGTGATAAAGTCAGCAAGAACCGTGGCTTTGTATTTATACCCGAAGTGGACGATCAGGTGATGATTGGCTTTGTACACAGCCACCCGGACAGACCCTATGTGATGGGAGGACTCTTTCACGGTGAGATTGGTGCAGGAGGCTATGCCAACAACCACCTGAAAACCATAAAAACCCGCAGTGGCTGTACCATACAGATTGACGATGACGAAAACGAGGGCAGTATTACCATTACAGACCCAAGTGGCAACACTTGGTATATGGATGGTGCAGGAAATATTGAAGTGACAGCACCGGAGAATATTAATATAAATGCAGGAAAGGATATTAATATGGTAGCAGGAGAAAATATGAATGTTAGTGTTGGGAAAAATATGAATACTAACATTGGAAATGACAATACCGTAATGATTACAAAGAGCCATTTATTCACTTCTGATTCCTATGACCAAAATGTAAAGAAAAATAAAAGTATAACAATTGGAGGAGATTTGGACGAAACTACATCTAAAACAACACATAAAGCAACAAAAGGAGATGTATTGATTCAAAGTGCGGGTGTTGCCAAAATTTTAGGTAAGATAGATGCTAAAGTAAATAAAGGTTAAATATCCAATATATGAAACAGATAATAAACCTCATCTTGTTTTTAGCAGTATCAGTACAATTAGCAAGCTGTCAAAATAAAGAAAAAGATATGGGCGAAAAATTTTACTGGCAGGAAGGTACCAATGCACCGCTTGGTTACCCTGCCGAAGTTTACAGGGGTGGTCTTGAATTGCCGGAAGGTGGATATGTAAGTTTGTTTCACGGAACCATACCGGGAGATAATGGCTGGGGAAATCCGGGAGGTGGCATGAGCAGCGGTGTAAAATCCATCCCCAACAGGTTAAAGGTAAAATACCTATCCTATGCGGAAAACCAGTTTTATTATGCCAACTGCGATATAGATTATGATAAAATAGTCAGGCACTTCAAAGAATCTTTTAAGAGAAGAGATGCAAACGGTAAATTAAGAGATGAACATTTTGACCAGATAACTGTAGGTTTTGCTCCGGGAGGTATGGTTATAGTATGGATAAGCGGTGCAGGAAAAGTAGTGGAGATCGGGAGATATCAGGCAGAAAAAACAGTGATCCCCCAAAGCGAGATCAATGAGCTGGATCCGGCAGAGCATCTTATTTTTGAAGAGGCAGAAGTAAAACGGGTAATGCAATTAGAAAGCATTATACCTAAAGAGGTACAGGAAGCCAACAAAAACAAGCCTATCCCTTTCGGGTTATGGGATACTTATCGTATAAAATATAACTGGACTCCTATTTTCCAGATTCAGAATGAAGGAAGCATGGGCGATTTTAGTTTTTTCTACTTCAATGGTGAAAGAAATAAATACTTCTATGAAAACAATATTCAGGCTAAAAATAACACCGAACTTTTCTATCAATTACCAAATCAGGGATTACCTATTCCTCAAAACATAGCATTTAATTGGCGTGACAGGGACAATAAAAGATATTCTGGCTTTTTTAGATTCAATGAGCAGGAAATTTTTAAGGCATTCCAAGAAATATGCGGAGAAGATAAAGAAACAAAGATAGAAATGCTGGTTCGTGTGAATATCCCCAACACCTATGCTACAATACTGCTCAAAGGTAGCAATGGCAAAGAGGTTCCGTTGATGAACCATGTAGAAGATAATTTTTTTGAAGTAAAACGATAGCGGTTATGGGAATGACATTTGTTTATAATAGCGGTGAAGCCGTTGATCCCAAAGATGAGCTGCATGTATCATTCGGGTTGTTTTTTGACGGTACGCTAAATAATAAAGAAAATACCCGGATACGGGAAGCGGTAGATAATGGCTCTGCCGCAAAATGGGAAAAAGAGGCGCTTAAAAAATATGGCGGTAAAGGAGCATTGGATAAGATTTTTGGCAATGAAGCCAATACCAGCTATATCAACGATTATACCAATGTGGCAAGAAAATGGAGCTGTTGTAAACAACCGTATGCCATTTACGTTGAAGGCATAGGTACGCTGGATAAATTGGGAGATGAGCAGGAAGGCTTTATGCTTGGCTCGGGAAAAACAGGCGTGCGTGGTAAAGTGCGTATAGGCTGTGAAGAGTTGGTAAAGCGGATTGTGAAAGAGATCGGTAATGATAGTAAAGAAACGAAACAACTCAAAACAATTACCATAGACACATTTGGTTTTAGCCGTGGTGCAACTGCTGCACGCAATTTTGTATATGAGATTAACGGTAACAGAAGAGCAATAGACGACGAAACAAAGCCCAAAAAAGTACAGGACGGATATACAGAGGTCAATACTACACCTAATTACGGTAATGATTATCAAAGTGTAAAATATGTCCCGAAGTACAAAACCATATATTTAGACAGGGATAAGAAAGAAGCGGATGCGGAATATCTGGAGAATGGTAAGTTACCAAAATTTGGCTATTTAGGGTATTTACTGCTAAAAAACGGTGTTGTTTCTAAAGAAGACCTTAAAAGCTTAGTAATTAAAGTGCGTTTTATAGGTGTATATGATACGGTATCCAGCTACGAGGAAGTAAATGATTCTACCTTGAAATTATTTATAAAAGCAGGTTGGTCGCAAATAAAAAATCAGTTCAATAATGATGTGGAGCAGCTACAGCTTAATAATTTGGGAAGTTTCCAAAAAGCAGTACACTTTACGGCAATGGATGAGCATAGGGAGAATTTTGATCTCACACGGATGATAAAGATGCCTACTGCAATTGAAAAAAATTTCCCCGGTGTACACTGTGATATAGGAGGAGCTTATCTCACGGGTACCGAAATTGTTGACGAAATTGAAACTTCTAACCATAAGCCGTTGTGGATGCTAAGAAAACGTATGAAACAGCTGATAGAAGAATATTGGTACAAAGAAGACCAAATAGCAATAAAAAACTGGGCAGGAAATATTCTTACAGGAGGATTGGTTTACAGAAAATTAAAAGGAAAAAGATTTCTACATAAAGAATACAGTTACATCCCATTGCATTTTATGGAAACAATGTTTAAGGAAGTGTTAGCCAATGATGTAAACAAGGTAATAACACAAAGTATGGAAAATAAATATCCGCTTAAAATAAAGGTATTTGTAAAACCAGAGAATCCGGAACCTAAAAAGGAGAACATTAATAAAGATGACCGTTACATACATAAGCCGGTTTACGATAAGTTTGACCCTTCTTATTATAAACCTAAGATAATAGAACCATTGTTGCTCCCTCAAATAATAGACGATGAAATACTGATAAATGCTAAAGATCATTTAAGTAAATATGTTTTTGAAGGTGAACCAGAATGGAAGTTTTTAAATGATGATGAGGTAAGAAAAAGAAAAGAAGAGACCATTCGGAAGCAAATGATAGCCGATTTATTAAGGATTCAAGAAGAAGAATCTAAACCTGCTGATAACAGTGCAGAGGAAGAAATAGAAGAGTCTGTTTTAGAAGAGGTTGTAATTACAAGCTATAATAGCCAAGCCTTATTAAGAAAATTAAGAAATCAGTATCTGCATTGGTCAGCTACAAGAGATTGGATGGGTATGGATCCCAGAAATGATTATAAGAGAGTTGAGCATTAATTACTATTCGCAAAGAAATATGAAAAATGAACGATTTTCATCTAAATAATGCAAAACTGTTATCCGCTACATACCGGTTTTCAACTACTATACAGGATGAAAACCCAAGCCTAAATAGACAATATATTCGTGAGGTATCGGTAAGGCAGCTAAACTTTAGAAATGAGGGAATAAAATTTCAGCTATTATGCAAAAAGTTTGGATTTGCAGATCCACATATCACACAACTTATCCGAAAAATTGCTTACGTATTTGATGTACTTATGGTAACAGTTGCACCTGATGGACAGATCATAACAGTAGAAAATGAAAAAAAATTACAGGATAAATGGGAGCGATTAAAAAGTGAATTGCAGAAAGACCACACCGGTTACGCATTTGACAATTATCTGCACAGTGTAGATTTGACCATTTATAACAAAGAAAAGCTAATTGCTTTTCTGGAAAGCGACAAAATGTATGGATTATTTTTTAAAGGCTTCTGGCTGTATGATAACATGGACCAGATACCTCAATATACTGTACACAAGTCAAAAAATATAATGGGAATGACAAAAAAAACAGACGATAAATTACAAAGTGAACGATACATTTTTCATGACAATGTTTTGAAAGAATGTTTCAAAACAAATAACCACATACAATATGAAATATTATGTCTTGGCTTAAAAAAATAATCAATACAGGTTCTTCAGATATTGCTTCAGATGAGGTTATAGACCCATTTAATGCCAGCCCCGAACGAAACCAGGAGTTTGCTGCACAGGTAAATGCCAACCAAGAGCTGAACGAAATGGAAATCATTGAGGAAGAACGGGAAAAAGAAGAACAGGCACAGGCTGACCAGCTTGTGGTAGTACACGGTGCAAAGGTAAAGATGGCTGCACATTTGGGAGAGTTCAAAGTATTAAGCAATGTACCAACTACGCAGGGTAAGCTGACTGGAACCATTGTGGAGAAACAGATACCTAACTTTACTTTTTATGATGGTTTCCAGTTGATGAGTATCTTGGGCAATTGGCAGGACTATGGCAGCTATAAAGTACAGGACAATGAAGTGTTGCTAAAGCAATCTACGTTGCAAGTGATGGGCAAAATGCCCGGAAATACACCACCCGAAACAGGTTTTATCGAAATCATAGACCCCGGACAGATAAATATTCCTGAAAGTATATCGACAGGAGAAGCACCTGTTCCGGATGATGAAGAATTGGACTTTGATATAAAATTGGAACATATCAAAGAGGACTTTGTCCCCTTGGGTATTGCTAATTATAAAGGAGATAAGGAAAATGATAAAATTAAATTTAAAATAATTATTTCTGGTAAAGGCGTAAACGAATGGCATTTAAAAATTGAGCATAAAGGAATTTTGATTTACCAACTATTCTCTGCCACCGGAGAATTGGAAAACGTTTCTGTTATTGGTAAGGCAAATGACCCTGACAATATTTCGACATCACAGGAAAGTCCTGAACAGGAAAGATTTTGGTCTGCTGGACAGTACCCTATTGAGTGGAATGGGTTTGATATAAACGGTATTTATGACAGCACTATTTTTACTGATGGTGAAGGTCTTACCGTTTCTGTCATTGGTAAAGCCAATCAGAAAACTAAAGAATATGTAGCTGATGAATTTAAGTATAAATATAAGGAAGTATCGTGGGTAGATGTAAAGATTGATAGAAATAACAAACGCATTGATACTACATTAAGAGTGGATTTAAGAGATGGAGGGGCTAATGGTTTAAATTGTTATGAAAGAGACATCGATCCCGACCCAAAGGTAAGACAAACGATTACTATTTGTCCTTGGGATAAAATACCTCCTGAAGATTTGATAGCAGGAAGACCGCCTATTAAAACAAGAACCAGAAGCTTTGAAGATTTGGAAAAGTTGGCAATAGACGGATTGAACTACCATTGGGGAAGGAATCAAAATCATGCTGTGGCAAAAGATGTAAAAATAGATAGCGAACCTTATGAAGTATATGTAAATGCAGTGAATACGAGAAATAATGCAATGGATGATGTAAGTCTTATTTATAATACTAATCGAAAACCGATGCGTTCTGGCAACCCGGGTTCTGCAACTTGGAACCCAATAACTTGGATAGGAAATGCATTTTCTCGTGAGGCAGTCTGTTATAATGTAGGTTATATTAAATACTCTAATGGGTGGGATTATCAAATTGAAAGTAATGAAGATGTAAATTTTAGAGGAACTTCTGCACATGAAATAGGTCATGAAATATTGAAGTTTTATGGTGGAACAAAATACTCATACGGTCATAAGGGAAGCACATATTTAACACAGGTAGAAAATGGCACTCAGGGTCAGTATCCTGTATCGGGTGAAATTGATATTATGCCTTATTATGAAAACTATATCCCGATACGAGAACGAATAAGAATGGTAGCAGCAGAAAAGGACGTATTAAGCTTAATTTGGCTAACAAAATTAAAAATCAAATAAATGAAAAAAAAGACAATATTACTTTTTATGACTGTTCTTACAGCTATAACAGCTTGTACACCGTCTATTCAATATTATAAAGGATATGTTTACAATACAAAGAATGAACCCATAGAAGGATTAAAAATATGTGAACAATATAGTACAAAATGTTCATTTACAAATTCACAGGGTTTTTTTAAAATCAAAAAAAATGCTTCCTCAATACGTAGTTTGATTGTATTTCATAATGAGATTTCTGTTGATACTATTAAAACGGTATGGAGTCAGCATGGTGAAAAAATAAATTATTCTTTTATTGAAGGAAAGAATGATACTTTGTTTGTTGATTTAGAGAGACAACATAATTGATGATAAAAAGAGAACGAATAAGAAGAGCAGCTGCGGAAAAGGATGTATTAAGTCTTATTTGGTTTACTAAACTTAAAATAGAATGAAAAATATATTTATAAAATCACTTTTATTTCTATCTCTTACAAAATGTAATAGTAGCATTAGTTATTATGAGGGTCATATTTGTAATTTAAAAAGAGAACCTATGTCAGGTTTGGAAGTTTATCAAAGAGAAGATTCACTGAATATCTCTGGATTGACTGACACTACTGGATTTTTTAAAATAAAGAAAAAAGAAAATTCAATTGCTACATACCTCATGGTAAAAAAAGGAAATGAAATTTTAGATTCAATTAGAATTGTTGGAACCCAAGGAGGTGAAAGAATTATTTATTCATTTGTAGAAGGAAAAAATGACACCTTATTCATTGATGTAAAATGATAGATATATAGCTGCTGAAAAAGATGTTTTAAGTTTAATCTGGTTAACAAAAATTAAAGTAACATGAAAAATTATCTTTTAATTATCATTGGAATTGTACTTTTTGCTAATTGTACCAATAATAGGAAAGAAGAGAAAGTAGAATTTATAGAATCTAAAGTATATAAAAATGTTTTTTTATTAAAGAATCTTCCAGAAGAAGATTCTTTAATAAAAAAAGAAATTAATCGTTTTTTAGCAATGAATTCAAACATAAAGAATTTTGGTTTGGAAAATAAAAGAGATTATTATAGGATTGTTTTTTATAAGTATACAAATAGCTCAAGTTATTTTTTAGAAAATGAAGAATATGAAGGTTTTGAATCAAAAGTATTATCTAACGATGATAAATTAGGTGCCTTTATCATCAATAAATGCGAAAATGATACTGCAAGATTGGTTGGAGAATTATTTTTTTATGGTTTAAAAGGAGCAAATGATGGACAAAAGCAAATAGACACCTTAATTTATAAATGTGAATAGTATTAAGCGGTAATGTATCAAATGTGTTGTTTTATGAAATACCCAAATGTAAATTATTTATAATCAGCAAAATCATAAAAATCAGAACAAGAAAATCAAGGTGGGCTACGGCTCACCTTTTCTGTTTTAAGGGCTTAAAAGTGCTTCTATTGTAGAAAAACCGCTCACGATGTATCAGATGTGTTGTTTTGTTAATTCACTATGCAGTGAATTAACAAAACTATTG
>DASRQG010000500.1:0-3953 GCA_035645995.1 Mariniphaga sp.
AATGCAGGATTTATTGGAGCTGGATGAACGATCACGGCTCAATACACCGGGTACTTCATCGGGAAACTGGGAATGGCGGTTTAAATGGTGGCAGCTACGTAAAAAACATTCCGAGTTTTTAAAATCTATTACCTGGAAATATAACCGGTAATTAGCAACAACGCATAACTGCCTTCATAAATTCTTTGGGTTTTTCAGCATGCAACCAATGGCCTGCACCCGGAATATCTACAATAGATGCTTCAGGATAAATTTCTTTAATTAAGGTTTCATCTTCGGGCAGGATATAATTTGATTCCATTCCTCTGATAAAAATTACCGGGTAGTTAAGAATAGGAATCCGGTCGTCGAACCATTGCCGATTCACACCCCCCACTATTTCATCGAGATGATTGTAAAGTGCATCAACATTTAATTGCCACTTATACTGATGGCTTTTTTTGTCTCTTTTGATGCTTTTGAGCAAAAATTTAATTACCCGGGTATCATCAATTTTTTCTGAAAGCTGGTCTTCTGCTTCGTTTCTGTTTTTCATCCGGGTGAAATCGAGCTCTTTCATCGCCAATAATATATTTCTGTGAAAATTAAATTGGTTGTTGTTGCCAACTTCAAGATAATTTTTGGGAGCTATGTCAGCTATTACCAGTTTTTCTACTCTTTCGGGATATTCGGCGGCAAACCACATCGCTACTTTTCCGCCCATGCTATGGCCAATTAAAGTAGCTTTTTTGATATCATGTTTATCAAAAAATTCTATCAGGTCATCACGAAGATCGTTAAAGGAATGATTATCGGAAGAAGGAGACCTTCCATGGTTCCGTAAATCAATGAGGTAGACAGTATAGCGCTCAGCCAGCCGTTTTCCCATGTTGAGCCAGTTGTCGGATGAGCCATAGAGGCCATGTGCAATGACTAATGCCGGTCCTGATCCTTGTTTTCTAAAGTATAGTTCCATACTTAAAACTTATTTTAGACAATTGAGATACTTTTTAATAGTTGCTTCCAGTCCAAAATATAGGGCATCGGCAATGAGTGCATGACCAATAGAAACTTCCTGCAGGTTTGGTATCTGTAAATAAAAGAAATGTAAATTATCGAGGTTAAGATCATGTCCTGCATTTATTTCCAACCCGATAGCATCAGCCACTCTGGCGGCATTAACAAAAGGTTTTATAGCAGCATCTCTGTCGAGCGGGTATAGTTTTGAATAAGGTTCGGTATACAGTTCTATCCTGTGGGTTCCGGTTTCGGCAGCTCCTTCAATCATATCTTCATTGGGGTCCACAAAAAGAGAAGTTCGGATTCCGTGTTCCTGCAGCCGTGAAACAACCTCTTTAAGAAATGAAAGGTTTTCCCAGGTATTCCATCCATGATCGCTGGTTAACTGATGAAGTGCATCCGGAACCAGTGTAACCTGATGGGGTAACACTTCAGTTACCATGTTTAAAAAAGATTCAGACGGATACCCTTCAATGTTAAATTCAGTTGTAATGAGCGGCTTAATTTCATAAACATCCTTGCGGGTTATATGCCGTTCATCAGGTCGTGGATGCACAGTGATTCCTTCAGCACCAAATGATTGACATTTGATTGTAGCCTCTTTTACACTTGGTATTTCACCTCCGCGTGAATTACGGAGTGTTGCTATTTTATTAATATTTACACTAAGTCGCGTCATTTTTGTATTTTTGAAAGTGCAAGTTACAATTTTAAGGTTAAATTGTTAAAACTAAAAAAGAAAGATTTGCTGGCAAATAAATTAATATCAGATGTAATTCCTGCTATAAGTAGCAGTGAAAACGGACAGAAAGTGTTGAATTCCATGGATATTTACAGGGTTTCACATCTTCCTGTTATTGAAGGATCAATCTATTTGGGCCTTGTTTCGGATAAATTAATATACGACTTTAATCTCCTGAATGAGCCCATTGCAAATGAGAAGGACAAATTTTTAACAGCGCATGTTCATGAACTGCAACATATATTTGAAGTGGCAGTAGTGATGTATAAACTGAAATTGAGCGTGATTGCTGTTGTAAATAAAGAACATGAATTTATAGGGGCAATAACATTGTTTGATCTGGCACGAAGGTTTGCCCGTTTCTTTTCTTTACAGGAAGTAGGCGGAGTTATAGTACTGGAGGTAAATGTTAATGATTATTCATTGGCACAAATCAGTAGAATTGTTGAAGAAAATGATACCAAAATACTCAGCTTCTTTTTAAATAATAAAACAGGAACTAATTTGCTTGAATTGATTCTGAAACTTGATAAAGAAGATTTGTCGCCGGTAATAAGAGCTTTGGAACGTTTCGATTATAATGTTAAAGGAGTATATCTGGATGATTCGATTTTAAATGATCTTTATCAAGACCGGTATGATCAGTTTATGCGTTATATGGATTTATAAGTAGAATTTGTACTAAAACAAATAAACTAAATTAATTAAAGTGAAAGTTGCTGTATTTGGAACTTCGGTATCAGAAAGTTTTATTCCTGTAATAAAGGTTTTCTTCGAATTTTTACAAAAAAATAAGATAGAGGTTCAGATATTCAAGCCTTTCTATAATTTTTTAACATCGGAGCGGAATTTACAGGTTTATCATACTTCTTTTTTTCAGTCTCCAACAGATTTTGATGCAAACAATAAATTTATTTTTAGTGTTGGTGGAGATGGAACGTTTTTACATTCGGTAGTAAATATTCGAAATTTTTCGATACCTGTAATTGGTGTTAACAGCGGAAGGCTTGGTTTTCTGGCAGATATTTCGCAGGACCAGGTTCAGGATGCACTTACTGATATTTTCAATAACAGATATTCGGTAATTGAACGCACGATGCTCCAGGTCGAGTTTGGTGGTAAGGAAACCATTGATTTTAGTTATGCTTTGAACGAAATAGCGGTACTTAAAACTGACTCATCTTCTATGATATCTGTAACAGCCTGGTGCGATAATGAATTATTGAACAATTATTGGGCTGATGGATTAATTATTGCTACCCCAACTGGTTCAACAGCTTATTCGTTGAGCGTGGGCGGACCAATTTTAACTCCTGACTCAAGAAACTTTGTTATTACTCCTTTGGCTCCTCATAATCTGACAATCAGGCCAATAGTAGTGCCTGATGGAAACGAAATAAGATTAAAAGTAGACGGAAGGGGGAGTACTTATCTGGCATCAATCGATTACCGGTCGGTTACCGTTGAATTTGACACCATTCTTAAAATAAGGAAAGCAAATGTTACATTAAAAACATTACAACTGCCCGATCAAACCTTCTTTAACACGCTGAGAAACAAATTGATGTGGGGGCTCGACAAACGTAATTAAATTATCTTTCAAGCTTAACAATTTTTAATCTTTCTTTCGGTTTTATAATAGCGTACAGGCATGTTATATATAGAATTATATTACTTTTGTACCTCCCGGAGCAAAAAAAACGAGGGGGCAACTAAAGTTAATGTTATTGATATTCAAGGTCTTAGTTGTGAGGTTTTATTAAATCATAAGGGAAGGCCCTATTGCAGTAGTATGATACTCATATACAGGAATGTCAAAAAAGAGCAGGAACATGCCTGAAACTAATGTTGAATAAGTGATTAAAAATACCAAATGAAAAAAGTTATATTGGTGTTTGCAGCAGTTTTTTTGACTGTTTCAGGTTTTGCCCAAAAGTCGGTTGATATAGGTCTCTGGGGAGGTTCTTCAACATATTTGGGAGATATTAAGGAAGCGTCATTAATTACCTCTGACCTTAACCTGGGAGTTTTGTTCAGGTATAACTTTAACCCACGGGTTGCTGTTAGAACACAATTTACCCTGGGAGGATTTTCTGCGGAAGGGTTGGTGGAACATGTTAATTTTGACTTTGAAAAGAATGCCCAGGATCTGGCAGCAATGATGGAGATTAATTATCTTAAGTTCTTAATCGGTGACAAGGCATCTTTTTTT
>DASRQG010000501.1:0-3092 GCA_035645995.1 Mariniphaga sp.
CGTTCCACTTTGGTTATATAATGCGGGTAAACAGACGCAAATGTCATTTTTGCCATACGTTTATCGTGATCGGGTGTCGTTTTCATATTATTGAATCCTTTCTAATCGTCCTTTTCTTTTAATAAGATTTTTATAATCCCATTGTATCTCCTTTGATTTTCGAAGCCAATTGGTTAGATCCACCACATTTACTTCCTCAACACTGGTGTAAAAAATTGAAGCATCTTTAAATTTCTGACCAACTACATTTAACTTTTCTTCATTGAAATCGGCACCACTCCAAAACATCAATCTGATTCCCCTTTTCTGTTTGCTGTAACCCACAATAGGATTATCATTTATAAACCACACCGGATGAGCATGCCATACTTTATTCTCTGCTTCAGGAAGCTCATTATCAATTATGCTCGCCAGAAGGTTACAGATTTCCTGATCATCTGTTGTTTGTTTATCGTTGTAGGCCTGTACTTCTGAAATCATTTGAAATTATTTAGACTGTTCAACGCATATTTTTCTATATACTAAAATAATAATTCTTTGTGAATTACATAACAGAATTATCTGTTTGATAGAAACATAGATACAGGAACCTTTTTATATAAATTCTTTTAAGTATTCAGCTAATGATGTATTCAATCTTATAGGGTTGTTTCCTTCATGACTGGCGTTTCCCTCCACCACCCAATCAGTCATATTGATGAAGTTCCGGGTTGCATCATCAGAAAATCCAATATCTTTCATATTCTCCGCCCAATTATCCCTGGGGATTTCCTGTACTTTAACCTTCCGACCGAGTGCTATTCCCAGTTCAGTTGCAACGTCATTGGATGAATATTGTTGAGGGCCTGTTAATTCTATCACTTCCGAATGATCAGTACCGTTCAATATTTTCAGAGCAAT
Organism: Mariniphaga sp.; assembly: GCA_035645995.1. Classification (GTDB taxonomy): domain Bacteria; phylum Bacteroidota; class Bacteroidia; order Bacteroidales; family Prolixibacteraceae; genus Mariniphaga. The sequence goes on from DASRQG010000501.1 coordinate 901, forward strand.
AAATTCAGCTACATCCAACGGAGAGATCATATCTATTTTAAGGTCGGCTGGGAAGAAAGTTGGTAGAATTCCATACTCATTCACCATATCCAATGACAAGAGCCAATTGCTGTAATAATAGGATGGACGCACAAACACCTGCCTTACGGGCAGACTTATAAATTCATGCTCAAGCATATTCGACATCAGCAAATTTCCGGTGTTCTTTTCATACTTTTCAATATGAGCACCTCCAGAGGAAAGTCCTATTATTGTTTTTATTCCTGATCCCTGAATAGCTTTCCGATAGTTTTCCAATATTATTTTAGTATCACCAAGAACATTGTCAGACATACCTGTTTCGGGAGTAATAATGAAAATCAGATCACCTCCTTTAACCGCATTTTTTAAAGCCTGCAGATCGAAATAATCTGCAATGGCAACCTCCGCACCTTTCTCTTTCAAGCTTCCGGCTTTGCCGGCATCTCTTATTACTGCTTTTACCGGGACCTTTTTTTCAGTCAATAAACTCACAATGGCAGACCCTACTCTTCCTGTTGCTCCTAAAATAATATTCATCACTTTTATTTTTTTTAATCCATTTATCAGGCATATTGTTCAGTCTTCCAGTAATTCATTGAATGCAAACTCTGTTAACAATTCATGATTGCCTTCAAAAATTATAAGGCTTACATTACCGGATTCCTTTTTTAAACAAATTTTACGACCTTCAATCTCCCCATATTCATCTAAGGGTTCCCTGGTTTCCAGCAACTTCAATTTTTCATTATCAGAAACATAAAGTGAAGGATCTGAAACAGACAGATCGGCTAATATCTTATTGTAAAAGTTTATTGAATGAGTAATTGGAACACTTCCTTGAATACCGTCATAGATTCCTGCATAAATAAAAAGCTTCGATTGGTTTAATTTTTCTGTGGGTGTATCCCAAAACAGTGGTGATCTATGTTTTGCCAGTTCAACATCTAAATTATTAACAGAGCCGGTACAATCAAGAATGTTCTGTGCATACCTGTTGTTTCTAATCCTGCTCTCATTATACCAGGCAGTTAAATCGGTAATAGAAGCCCAGGCTGAAAACTTTCTTATGCGATGCTTTGACTTCATAAATGTACTAAGAGTAGCATAACCTCCCCCACTAACACCAATAACATATATTTTAGTGGTGTCCACTGAGCCATTTTCAGTTGCATATGTAATGGCATCGTCTATGTCAGCTAAGGCTAATTCACTACAACAAGCATCTATGGTATTATTAGCTCCACGGAAATCAGGATGGATATAATTCAAGTCCTTCTGTTTACACATTTCTGCCAAATCATCCTTTTGGGTATAGTCGCCACTCCAGGTATGTAAACTTACAATCAAAGGTTGAGGTTGCTCTGCACTTGATTTATAAAAATAGGCTTTCTGGATGCTGTCATCTTTGCCGGACCTGATTTCTACTATTTTAAAATCCTGGCTCCAATTGATCTGTCGTGTGTCATCAAATTTTATATGCTTTTCAACAACAGGATTTTCATCACCAGTCCTATCGGATTTATATTGCTTTAACAGAAACCCTATGATCACTCCGATGATTAAGATCAGTATCCAGGTTGTAATTGTCGTCAGTTTTATACTCATAATTGGTTTAATATTTTAGCGCTGCAAAATAGCTATTCCTGTTGGATACAGTTTTACTTACAGATCTACCTATAGCCAAACATACCTAAGGATTATTCTTTTAATTTCATTTCAGAGTCATTTATTGGAATAAAAAATTCCACTTTGCCGCATTTCGCACAAATATACAAGTCGAATCGTTCTTTATTCACAAAAAGTTCGAATATATTGCCCAGCATCCCCAGACGTGGACCTTCATGGAAATCAAAACGGCCGGTAAAAATTAATGGTATTTTGCATCTCAGGCAGTCAACGTGCCTATTACCTTCCTTTAGGGTCAGATCTTTAATATCAACCACCCGGTTTTCAGTGAGACTATAATTACAGTTCCAGCATAGTTCAAAACTCTCCTCAATTTCGGCATTACAATTTGGACAAAGTTTCATAATGTAAGTTTTAAGATAGTATTATTGAATGAAAAAATTTTAATTTTTTAAAGGGCGGTAAAATGATAGTTTTAATATTATATAGGTATCACCATAATCGTATCGTCCACGCTCAGATTCAAAAATTCAAGCTCAATACCT
>DASRQG010000502.1:0-3294 GCA_035645995.1 Mariniphaga sp.
TTATTTGAAACCTTTTCCGTTATTAAATAATTTATATTTTTGCAGACCATATTAATTCCGATTAATTTATTGATATTTAAATATTTTAAGACATGACAAAGGCAGATATTGTAAATGAAATCTCAAAAAACACAGGTATTGAAAAGGTAACTGTTCAAAAGACAGTTGAAGCCTTTATGGAAACTGTAAAGGATTCTTTAGAAGAAGGCAAAAACGTTTATCTAAGAGGTTTCGGTAGTTTTGTGGTAAAGAAAAGGGCAGAAAAAACCGCCAGGAATATCTCTAAAAACACCACCATCATTATTCCAGCACATAATATCCCGTCATTTAAGCCGGCGAAAACATTTGTGTCGAAAGTAAAAAATAATATAAAATAATAGTTATGCCAAGCGGAAAAAAAAGGAAAAGACATAAAATGGCCACTCATAAACGCAAAAAAAGATTGCGTAAGAACAGGCATAAAAAGAAAAAATAGTATTTAGTTTTCATTAACTAAATGATCAGATTAAACCTAAGGCATTTGAAGTCTTAGGTTTAATCTGTTAATAAACGTACAATATTTTATTTAACAGTATTAAAAAATAGGTAGTGAGTAGTGATTTAATAATAGATGTCACTCCTTCCGAAATTGTTATAGCATTACAGGAAAATAAAAAACTTGTTGAGTTAACCCGGGAAAAGAGCGGCGCAAAATTTGCAGTTGGCGATATTTATCTTGGTAAAGTGAAGAAAATAATGCCAAGTCTGAATGCGGCGTTCATAGATGTGGGATATGAGAAAGATGCTTTTTTGCATTACCTCGATTTAGGACCACAGTTTTCAACACTTAATAAATTTCTTCGTGTTGTTTCATCGAAGAAAACAAAAATAACTTCCATTAGTAAAATACAACCTGAACCTGATATAAATAAAGAAGGCAGAGTTACTGAATTGTTGAAGGTAGGGCAGAAGATTCTGGTACAGGTTGCTAAGGAACCAATTTCTACAAAAGGCCCACGTTTAACTTCCGAAATTTCTATTGCAGGTAGGTACATGGTACTTATGCCCTTTAGCGATAAGATATCTGTATCGCAAAAAATTAAGTCGAGTGAAGAAAAAAGCAGGCTTAAAAAGCTTATTCAAAGTATTAAACCACGTCAGTATGGAGTCATTATCAGAACTGCAGCTGAAGGCAAAAAAGTTGCTGACCTTGATCAGGAACTCAGAGGCTTGGTTGATAAGTGGGAAACTACTTTTAATAAACTTCGTCGAGCTCAACCTCCATCATTAATTATAGGAGAGATTGATCGTGCTACGGCTCTTTTAAGGGATATATATTCACCCAATTTCAACAGTATCATAACCAATGATCAGTCGGTTTGCGATGAAATTGGTAATTATATAGGCAGCATCCAGCCCGATAAGAAGAATATAGTGAAGTTATATAACGGACGGAAGCCGATCTTTGAGCATTTTGCAATTGACAAACAAATAAAGTCATCGTTTGGTAAAACTGTTTCTTTTAAGAATGGAGCTTATTTAATAGTCGAACATACTGAAGCATTTCATGTAATAGATGTCAATAGCGGGAACAGAGCTAAAGCTGCAGGAAGTCAGGAGACAAGTGCACTTGATGTAAACCTTGCAGCCTGTGACGAAATAGCCCGGCAACTGCGTCTGAGAGATATGGGTGGAATTATTGTGATTGATTTCATTGATATGCACCTGCAGGCCAACAGGCAAAAGGTGTTTGACCATATGAAGGAAGTGATGGCTTCTGATAGAACCAAGCATAATATATTGCCTCTTAGTAAGTTCTGCCTGATGCAGATAACAAGGCAACGTGTTCGTCCTGAAGAAATAATTGAAACAGCCGAAAAATGCCCAACATGTAACGGAAGTGGTAAAATAATGCCTTCAATCCTTTTAGCCGATGACCTTGAAAGTAAGGTAAATTACATCTTGAAGGATTTGAACAAAAAGAAATTGATAATGCATGTTCATCCTTTTGTGGCAGCTTATCTTACGAAAGGGTTTAAAAGTGTCAGAGTTAAATGGTTCTTGAAGCATTTAAAATGGGTTACTATAAAACATGATAATGCACTCGCATTTTTAGAGTATCATTTTTTTGATGAGAACCAGGAGGAAATCATCTTATAATAAAAGCCGGCACTTAAAAATGCCGGCTTTTATTATTTTAGTAACTTTAACAACCTGCTCCTTTTGCGGTTTTGTAGATTATATTGAATTATTTACATTTGTCGATGTTTTAAGTTTTATAAATTGATGAAGTAATATGAAGAAATTATCTATACTATTTCTATTCATTATAGTACATATTTCGATTACTGCTCAAATAATTGAACCTATTAAGTGGAGTTTTGATTCGAAACAGGATGGGAGAGATGTAGAATTGATCTTTAATGCTTCCATAGATGAAGGGTGGCATTTATATGATACTTATCTTCCGGAAGGAGGTCCGATTGCTACACAGATTGTATTTGATGATTCTACGCAGTTTGAGCTTATAGAGGAATTGATAAAGGAACCTGAACCATTTGAGAAATTCGATGAGATTTTTATGATGAATTTAAGGTTTTTCGATGGAGAAGCAACCTTAATTCAAAAGATCAGGCTTAAAGAAGACGCTCCTGTAAAAATTACCGGACATGTTCTTTTTATGGGATGTGACGATGAAATGTGTTTGCCTCCTAATGAGGCCGAATTTGAATTTGCTTTCAATGGAGGGAGAAGTGCTGAAAGTACTATAAGCGGAACGGAAGATTCTGAATCTGTAGCAATAGGATCAACTCCTGTTTCATCGGGAGGGCAAACTTTGTGGTTGTTCATCCTTATCTCTGCTCTGGCAGGTTTTGCTGCTATTCTAACGCCTTGTGTATTTCCTATGATCCCTATGACAGTTTCATTTTTCATGAGGGGAAGCGACAATAGGAAATTAGCAATACGTAATGGATTATTCTTTGGGCTATCAATATTATTAATATTTGCTTTGTTGGGTGCCTTATTCACTTTTGGCTTATTTGGTCCCAATATTGGTAATATCTTAAGTACGCACTGGATACCAAATCTTTTATTTTTTATCCTCTTCGTTGTTTTTGCTATATCATTTTTTGGAGCCTTCGAGATTATGCTTCCCGGTAGTCTGGTAAATAAAACAGATTCAAAAGCTGAACAGGGTGGTTTGGTTGGGGCTTTTTTTATGGCTCTGACTACAGTTATTGTATCTTTTTCATGTACCGGGCCATTTATTGGGGCTCTCATAATTGAAGCAGTACAGGTTGGTGGTATGCGTCC
>DASRQG010000503.1:0-2988 GCA_035645995.1 Mariniphaga sp.
TAACTCAACTTTCGGAATTTTAGAAAAACCGTATGGCTTATCGAAGCCATACGGTTTTTTTGTTATACCCTACCTTTCATTCTTTCCGTAACCATAGAATAAGATGGAATAAAATTCTATAAAACATCCAATTCACGGCTATACCTCCTCCACACTTTGTCCAGTCCCGAACATTCCCATACTGGACTTGGACTGGACTTGGTATGGAGAATGTATTAAATTTGACTTTAAAATCAGCTCCCGAGCGGTTTAAAAATTGGTAATATACATACCAGGAATTAATCTTCCCTACGTACTTTTTCCAGTATATAATAAATCAGAATACAAATTTAATCAATGCAGGGTGACTCATTAAAATAAGGAAAGTCAATTGCCCTGTATAATTATTATCTGCGATTACACAATGGAACAATATTACCGGAAAATTATCGTCGCTGTTTAATCTCACTGGCATTTACCAGCTTATATAATTTATCGGAACGACGAAGTTTTTCGTTAACCGGCACAGACACATATTGACCTTTTAAACCCTCTTTAACGCCTTCAAGTTCTACCCTGATTTCATTAACATGCGTTTGTATTACACCTGTAGTGGGGCCGGTTATTATGATTTCGTCGCCCTGCTGAAGGTTTTGAGTTTCAAGTTTAAATTCTGCTACTTTAATATTGGTAAAATAATTAGTGCACTTACCTATGTAGATTTTACGTCTTGTTGCGAGTGATCCATAATTGGCGCTCCATTCGCCCAAGCGCTGTCCGAGATAGTATCCGTTCCAGAAACCACGGTTAAAAACAGTGGCAAGACGATCATTCCAATCAGCAATCTTTTCTTCCGAAAACGAATCATTGAAATGTGCATCCACAGCTTCACGGTAACATTGCACAGTAGTTTTAACATATTCGGGTGAACGTGCCCGCCCTTCAATTTTAAGAACCGACACACCGGCATCCAGGATTTTGTTGAGAAAATGAATGGTTTTTAGGTCTTTGGGCGACATAATGTATTCATTATCCACCTGTAATTCAGCCCCTGTTTCCTTATCGGTAACGATATAAGCACGACGACAGGTTTGGAGGCAGGATCCACGGTTGGCAGAAACATTCATTTCGTGCAAGCTCAGGTAACATTTTCCACTGATTGCCATACATAATGCACCATGCACAAACATTTCAATTTTCACAAGTGCTCCGGAAGGACCTTTCACCTGTTGTTCGTGTATCTGTTTGTTTATTTCCCAAACCCTTCCAAGGTTCATTTCGCGGGCAAGAACCACCACATCGGCAAATTGTGAATAAAATTTAACAGCTTCGAAATTGGTGATATTCACCTGCGTTGAGATGTGTACTTCAAGGTTAATTGAGCGGGCATACATAATAACTGAGATATCGGCAGCAATAACTGCAGTTACACCAGCCGCTTTGGCAGCATCGAGTACCTCATTCATTTGCCCGGCCTCAGTATCGAAAATCTCAACATTCAGGGTCAGATATGTTTTCACATTGTGTGATGAAGCGATCTCAACGATCCTGCGGAGGTCATCGAGATTAAAATTATTAGCTGAGCGGGAACGCATGTTCAGGTGCTCAACTCCAAAATAAACTGAACCTGCTCCTCCCTGAATGGCTGCCATTAATGATTCGTAAGAACCCACCGGTGCCATTATTTCTATCTCCCTACGTTCCATTTTCTAAATAATTTTCGCCGGCAAAGGTAGTTATTTTATAAAAAGGAATAAATGTTGTTGCATCTTATCGGAAAATAAGAATATAATTGATTAAATTTGAAAAAATATGTCAAAATTGAGATTAACAATTGTAGTAAAAAAAGGTACATCCGGTTTTTTGGTTGGGCAACTAAAGGAGATTCCTGAAGTATTTACCCAAGGTAAGGATATTGAAGAATTAAAAATTAATATCCTTGATGCATTGGAACTTTATTTCGAGGATTTACGCGAACAATATAACCCTAATGGGAATATGATCTCAGAGGAGGAGTTATATTTTTTATAGCTTGATGAAACGCAAACAATTTATCAAATATCTAAACCAACATAATTGTGGATTTACCAAACATGGCAAAAAGCACGATAAGTATCAAAATGCAAAAAATGGCAAAAAAACAGTCATCCCCCGACATTCCGAACTAGATGATTACTTATGTGAATTGATTTGTAAACAGCTGGATATTCCTCTTCCACCAAAAAAGTAGCAACTACACAAAACCGGTCTTTTTTATTTCCCCTATATTTGCAGCAGAATTTACAAAAATATTCGATGAACAATCATAAAGTAAGGGTACGATTTGCTCCAAGTCCAACGGGGCCATTGCACATGGGAGGTGTGAGAACAGCATTATTTAATTACTTGTTTGCAAAAAAGCATGGTGGGGATTTCATTCTAAGAATTGAAGACACAGACCAAAATCGATTTGTTCCAGGTGCAGAACAGTACATCCTGGAGAGTTTAAAGTGGTGTGGATTAAATCCGGTTGAAGGACCGGAAGCAGGCGGGGAATATGGCCCTTACAGGCAGAGTGAAAGAAAAAATTTATATCGTCAATATGCCGACCAGCTTATAGAATCGGGTTGGGCGTACATAGCATTCGACACACCTGAAGAAATTGATACCCTGAGGAAGGAAGCTGAATCGAAAAAAGAAACCTTCTCGTATGGGATAGGTACCCGTGAAAGCCTGAATAATTCATTGAAACTAAATGCTACAGAGGTTCAAAAGAAAATTAACAATGGTGAATCGTATGTGATCAGGTTTAAAATGCCTGAAGATATGGATGTCACTGAAACAGATATTATTAGAGGCAGTGTAACTTTCAATACCACCAAAAGCCTGGACGATAAGGTATTGTTTAAATCGGACGGAATGCCTACCTATCATTTGGCCAACGTCGTAGATGACCACTTAATGAAGATAACCCATGTAATCAGGGGCGAAGAATGGTTGCCGTCACTTCCGTTACATGTATTGCTTTAC
>DASRQG010000504.1:0-2319 GCA_035645995.1 Mariniphaga sp.
ATGGGGAGAAGGTTTTCCTGGCTGGCACCTTGAATGTTCTGCAATGAGTCGTAAATATTTAGGCGAATCATTTGATATTCACGGAGGAGGCATGGATTTAATTTTTCCTCATCATGAATGTGAAATTGCTCAATCAACTGCCAGACATGGTAGTGAGACTGTAAGATACTGGATGCACAACAACATGATTACCATTAATGGCCAGAAGATGGCACGCTCACTTGGTAATTTCATTACACTCGATCAGCTTTTTTCTGGTAACCATGAGTTGTTGCAAAAAGAATGGTCACCAATGACCATTCGTTTTTTCATACTTCAGGCTCATTACAGAAGCACTATAGATTTTTCGAACGATGCTCTGCTTGCATCAGAAAAAGGATTGGAACGACTGATGAATGCCATTGATGCAATTGATGAACTTCCGGTTTCAAAAACATCTACCATAGATGTTTCAGGTATAAAAGAAAAATGTTTTCATGCCCTGAATGATGATTTAAATACCCCTATAGCATTAGCGCATCTTTTTGATGGTGCAAGAATCATCAATTCAATTAAAGATGGAAAGGAAAGTATATCTGAAGCAGATAAGAACAACCTGAAGCAGCTTTATCACGAAATAGTCTATCAAATTCTGGGATTAAGAAAAGAAACAAGCGAAGCATCAAATGAAGATAATATACTTCATGAAGTTATCGACCTGATGCTGAACCTGAGACATGAAGCAAAAGCCCGTAAAGATTGGGAGACAGCCGACAGAATACGCACAGAATTAAACAATCTGGGTGTTGAAATAAAGGATACCCCAACTGGTTTTGAATGGAAAATTAAAAGTATCTCCTCAGATATTCACCCATCAGAAAAAATGGGAGATAAAAAAAATAAATGATTATGTTTTCTGGAATTGTAGAAGAGTACGGAGTAGTAACGGCAATCAGAAAAGATCAGGAAAATGTTCATTTTACATTAACCTGTAGCTTTGCCGACGAATTGAAAGTAGATCAAAGCCTGTCACACAATGGTGTTTGCCTCACTGTTGTGGAAGTGAACAAAACAGATAAGACATATCGTGTTACGGCAATAAAGGAAACCCTTATCAAATCGAACCTGGGACAACTTGAAAAAGGTTCAAAAGTTAATCTAGAACGCAGCATGCTAATGAACGGCAGACTGGATGGACATATCGTACAGGGACATGTCGATCAGACAGCAATCTGCGCTAAAGTTGAGGAAGCAGATGGTAGCTGGTATTATACATTTGAATATGATTTTGATATAAACAAAGCAAAACAAGGATATCTGACAGTTGAAAAAGGTTCCGTAACTGTTAATGGTGTGAGTCTTACAGTTGTTAATTCAAGAGATAACTCATTTCAGGTAGCCATCATACCTTTTACCCACGAAGTTACAAACTTCCACACTATTACTGCCGGATCGGTCGTTAACCTTGAGTTTGACATTATTGGTAAATATCTGAGCAAGCTCAACTCCTATTCAATACAGTAATGGTGGGGCAGACATGTATTAAAAAGATTTTGTAGATTTATACCAAATCTTTTTAATATGAGCCAGACAGCGTTAATTACGGGTGCATCAAAAAGAGTAGGACGAGCTATAGCTGAACGACTTGCTGCAAATGGATGGAATTTAATTATACATTATTACTCTTCAGAAAAAGAAGCAGTTGAATTGCTTGATTTTTTGAAGAACCAGTATCCGCAGCAATCTTTTACACTTATTAAAGCAAATCTTGCAATTGAGGAGGAGGTAGAGAAGATTATCCCGCATGCCACCGGAATATTTGACTTACTCATAAACAATGCATCATTATTTGACAAAAGTTATATTCAACAAACCGATATAGCTCTGTTTAACAGTCAAATGAATGTGAATTTAAAAGCACCATTTATATTGATACGGGATTTTGCCATTCATTGTAAAAAGGGACATGTTATAAATCTTGTTGACACTAAAATAACTACCAATAAATCTAATTATGCTGCTTACTCACTTTCGAAAAAAGCCCTTTGGGAACTGACTAAAATGGCAGCACTTGAGTATGCTCCTGAGATAAGGGTAAATGCCATAGCGCCGGGAGTTTCGATTCCACCTGAAGGAAAAGGAAGAGCATATATTGAGCATCTAGCACGTAATATACCTGCCCGTGAACCTGTAGGCCTGGAACCAATTCTACAAGGTGTTGAATACATAATTAAAACAAAATATCTAACTGGCCAGTTATTATTCGCTGACGGAGGTGAAAATCTGGGTCAAAATAAATAATCAATCATAAATGGCACGAATTAAAGTAAAAAATTTGCT
>DASRQG010000505.1:0-10686 GCA_035645995.1 Mariniphaga sp.
TGAAGTGCATCATATAATCCTGAGCAGCGTTGTTCCTTCATTGGTTCGATCGTTTGGAGAGATGCTCCAAAAGCTTTTTGAAGATGCAGAGACCATTGTAGTCAATCCTGATATATATCGTTACCTTCCATTGAAAATTCTCAATCCATATGAAATTGGTGCTGACCTGGTTGCTAATGCAATTGCTGCCTATCAAAAATTTGGAAAATATACAACTGTAGTTGATTTTGGCACCGCTCTTACATTTACAACTATTGGTGAGAATGCGGAGATCAAAGGTGTAGCAATTGCTCCAGGACCTCAAACTGCTGTTTCTGCACTTGCCGGAAAAACTGCTCAGCTTCCTTACGTACATCTTGAAGCACCTCCTTCTGTATTAGGTGTTAATACCATACAGGCGATTCAATCGGGAATCGTTTATGGGTTCAGTGGACTAGTGGATGCTATTCTGGAAAGAACAGAGAAAGAGCTTGGTGAGAAGATTTCTGTGGTTGCTACAGGTGGACTCGGAAATATTATTGCTCCTTTTTCAAAATATATTCAGCAAGTTGATGTCAGGCTTACACTCGATGGCCTGGTTCAAATATGTACTCATGTTATTGAAAACAGGATAAAAGATTAACCTTTTAAGTTTTTGATGGTCATAGCCGGCAGAAGTTGATTTTAATCTTTCTGCCAGCTGTTTTTATTTCCTTTATACTTTAATTCATTTCAATGAGCCTCAATAATTCATCTAACTGTGGTGTCAGAATAATCTCTGTACGACGGTTCATTTGCCGTGCTTCAGGAGTTTTCTCTGCTGCAAGAGGGACGTATTCACTACGTCCGGCTGCTATTACTCTTTCGGGAGCAAGATTCTGATTTTGAGTGAGGATTTTTGTAACTGCTGTTGCTCGCATGACACTTAGATCCCAATTATCTTTGACTTCTCCCGATCCTCTCATGGGTACATCATCTGTATGTCCTTCTACCATTATATTGATGTCTTTATTATCGGCCAGCAGTTGACTCAAATTTCTCAGTGCCTGTTGTCCCTTTGGATCTACATCCCACCTACCGGTTTTAAAAAGCAGCTTCTCATCCATAGAAACATAAACTTTCCCATTCTTTTCATGGACAGTAAGTTCATCACTTGTAAACCCGGTTAAAGCTTTCATTACTTTATCTTTCAAATTTTTCACAGCCTGTTCTTGCTGTGCCAGTACATCCTGAAGCTCTATTAATCTGGCATTTTTTTCTTCTAAAATTCTTTCGGCATCCCTTAATTTGTCTTCTCTGATATTTAAATCATTTCGTGCTGTTTGCAATTCTGTTAATAACTGTTCTATTTCTGATGTGCTGCCTGTTTTTTGTAACTCGAGTTGACGATTCAGCCCTTCAATATTGCGTTCAAGAGATGTAATCCGTTGTTTTTCGATGTTTAATTCATATAATGCTTCTTCAAGTTCAGAATTTAAATTTTTAATACGATTGGTGAGTTGCTCGTTGGCACTGGCAAATTCGATATTGGCAGTTTGTAATCGGTTAACGCGTTGGTTCAGGTGTTCTTTTTCCTCATTGGCATTGCGCAATTGGTCTTGTACTTTATTGAATTTTGTCATTGAAACACAGGATGATAAAAATATAGTGATGGTTATGACAAATATTAAGTTTATTCTTCTCATTTCTTTGTAATTTTAATTTCGCCTAAATTTACTTTTTTTGCAGATTCATAACAAATTGTTAGCACATAACAAATGAACAAAACGGAGTGTACGATTTGTTGTATCTTTGGAAATTATTTTCGCTCAAAATGACTAAAGTAAAAGAAAAGTTACTCGAACATATATATAGCCCAGCTGATTTAAAGAAACTTCAACCGGATGAGCTTCCTCTTGTATGTGATGAATTAAGAGATTACATTATTGATGTTGTATCAACCAACCCGGGTCATTTTGGAGCAAGTCTGGGAGTCGTGGAATTAACGGTAGCATTGCATTATGTATACAATACACCCTATGATTTGCTTGTTTGGGATGTAGGCCATCAGGCTTACGGCCATAAAATACTTACTGGAAGACGAAGCAAGTTTAATACGAACCGAAAATTTAAAGGTATTAGTGGATTTCCACGTCGTGAGGAGAGTGAATATGATGCTTTCGGCGTTGGCCATTCATCCACTTCGTTGTCTGCCGCTTTGGGTATGTCTATTGCTTCAAGGATCAAAAATGAAAAAGACAGAAAAGTTGTTGCGGTTATAGGCGATGGTGCAATGACCGGTGGAATTGCTTTTGAAGCATTAAATAATATTGGAGCCAGTAAAGCCAACTTGTTGGTCATTTTAAATGATAATAATATGGCAATTGACCCCAATACCGGTGTTATTGGACAGTATCTTTTGAATATTTCAAAATCCCATACATATAATAAAGTAAAGAAGGAGGTATGGGAAGGCCTCGGAAAATTAGATGGATTTGGCAAAGGTACAAGGAAGTTTATTCAGAAGAATCAGCATGCATTGAAGAATCTGCTGCTTAAAGAGAATAATCTTTTTGAAGCTTTCGATTTTAGATATTTTGGACCTATTGACGGACACGATGTAAAATACCTTACCGAGGTTCTTACCGACCTGCAGGAAATCCCGGGTCCGAAATTGCTGCATATAGTCACCAAAAAGGGGAAAGGTTTTCTGCAGGCAGAAATGAACCAGACGAAATATCATGCGCCGGGCTTGTTCGATAAAATTACCGGTGAAATTTTATCATCTGATTGTAAGTCAGGAAAAGCTGTCAAATTTCAAAACGTATTCGGAGAAACACTTCTTGAGCTTGCAGAAACAAATGAAAAAATTGTTGGAATTACGCCGGCAATGCCAACCGGTTGTTCTATGGACCTCATGATTGAAAAAATGCCTAACCGGGCTTTTGATGTAGGAATTGCCGAACAACATGCTGTTACTTTTTCAGCCGGACTTGCAACACAGGGGATGGTTCCTTTTTGTAATATTTATTCTACATTTATGCAAAGAGCCTATGATCAGGTTATACATGATGTTGCTATTCAAAATTTACATGTAGTTTTTTGCCTCGATCGTGGAGGACTGGTTGGAGAGGACGGGCCAACTCATCATGGAGTGTTCGATATTGCATATATGCGTACAGTTCCAAATATGATAGTTTCTGCCCCTATGGATGAAGTTGAATTGAGAAACATGATGTATACTGCGCAGTCGGGGGAAATCAATCAGCCAATCTCTATCAGGTATCCAAGGGGTAGTGGCCCTATACAGGATTGGAGAAAACCATTTGAAATAATACCTGTAGGGAAGGGGAGAGTGATATCGGAGGGCGATGACCTTGCAATCCTTACTATTGGGAAATCCGGTGTATTCGCTCAACAGGCAATTGAGGTACTGGCAAAAGAAAATATTAAAGCAGCACATTACGACATGCGTTTTGTGAAGCCACTAGACGAAGAGCTTCTCGATGTTATTTTCTCTAAACATAGGAAGATTATTACAGTAGAGGATGGAGCGATTAAGGGAGGATTCGGAAGCGCAGTGCTTGAATATATGGCTGAAAATGGATATTCTGCACAAATAAAGTTGTTGGGAGTTCCTGATCGTTTTATAGAACATGGTTCACTCGATGAATTATATGATATTTGTGGAATCAATAAACGAGGGATCGTAAGAAGTGCCCGTGAAATGCTTATGAGTTAAAATAATAATTCATTTCTTCTTCCGTTTTCTAAAAAACTGTTTAAAAAGCTTACCTTGGATATTTACCTGAAACGGAAACGTGGAAAAATTGTACTGCTTGTTATAGCAATACTTATTGGATTGGCTTCATTATTATATACCAATTGGCTCACCAATAAAATGGCCAATGAAGAACGTAAAAAAGTGGAGTTGTGGGCCGAGGCAACCAAACGGCTTGCTGATGCTGAAATTCAAAATACCAATGGAGCTAATTTTGAACAACTGGCTACTGCTTATTTTACCCTGATTCAATTAATTCTGGAGCAAAATACCACCATCCCGGTTATTATAACAGAACCTGATGGCAGCTTTAATTACAATGCCAATATTGGCTATAATGAAACTCGCAAGCAGCAGGTTCTTAGTCGGGAGCTTGAGAAAATGAAAGCTCATGCCGAACCCATCCGAATAGATCTTGCTGATGATGAATATCTACTGTTGTATTATCGTGAATCTAATTTATTGAGGAACCTGAGATATTATCCTTTTGTCCAGTTGTTTGTGATCATCGTATTTATAGTGGCTGCATATTCTGCCTTTAGTGCTACACAACGAGCCGAGCAGAACCAGGTGTGGGTAGGGATGTCGAAGGAAACTGCACATCAGTTGGGGACACCCATTTCTTCATTAATGGCCTGGATAGAACTGCTGCGACTCGAAAATGTAGATCAGGGGTTGATCGATGAATTTGAAAAGGACATCCAACGTTTGGAGAAGATAACTGAACGATTTTCAAAAATTGGCTCTAAACCTGAACTCGTTCCTTCAAATGTGGCAGAGGTGTTAATCTCAAGTGTGAATTACCTTAAAACCCGTTCATCAGACAGAGTAAACTTTGAACTACAACTCGGGGAGGAGAGCCTCCCGCTTGTTCCAATAAATCCTGCTCTGTTTTCCTGGGTCATTGAAAACTTGTGTAAGAATGCTATCGATGCAATGGATAATAGTGGGAAAATTACAATTGATCTTCATAATAAGGACTATGAACTGTTTATAGATATTACTGATACAGGTAAAGGGGTTTCGAAAAATAATTTTAAGACCATCTTTCAACCTGGATTTTCTACAAAAAAGCGAGGTTGGGGACTTGGCCTTTCTTTAGCTAAACGGATTATTGAAAACTACCATAGAGGTAAAATTTTTATCAGATGGTCCGAAGCAGGGAAAGGTACTTGTTTCAGGATTATTCTAAATAAGAATATAACAGGATAAATATTAATTTTTTTTGGATGGTTTATGTTATTGCTGTGCATAAACTATAAATGACGCCTGCTCCTCAAAAAAACAGTATATTTGTTTTACCCGGTATTAATGGTATGAAAGGAATTAACATTCTTAATTTACTGTACATATCATATTAACCTGTGGGTTTTATTGAAAAGATGAATGTTAATACTAATTAATCAGGAAAATATATGCCACTTTTGAATTCAGTAATCAATTGGCTCAACCAAAAGCGGATTTATCAAATCCAGCTTTATAGAGAATATCCAAATAACTTACAACTTGAAACGTTACATGCTTTGCTTCGGACTGCTCAAAATACATGGTGGGGCAGGAAATACAATTATTCTGATATACATTCTATTGAAGCATTCCAGCAGGTTGTTCCTCTTCAAACTTATGATGAGGTGAAACCCTATATTGAACGGTTACGTGGTGGCGAAAGCAATGTGTTGTGGCCGGGAGAAGTTAAGTGGTTTGCAAAATCATCAGGAACTACAAGTGATAAAAGTAAATTTATACCTGTTACTAAAGATGCACTGGAAGATTGTCATCTGCGTGGGCCAAAAGATGTTTTTGCGCTTTACATTCGAAATTATCCTGAGACAAAAGTTCTGAAAGGTAAAACGCTGACTCTTGGTGGCAGCCATCAAATCAACAACTTTAGTAACAATTCATATTATGGTGATCTTTCTGCCATTTTAATTGAGAATGTTCCGTTCTGGACCGACTTAATCAGAACACCACCTTCAGAAATTGCTCTCATTGCAGAATTTGAAGAAAAAATTGAGCAGATAATGGATATTACATTGGACCAGAATGTTACTTCGCTTGCAGGTGTACCCTCCTGGTTTCTGGTTTTATTAAAACGGGTGCTGGAAAAAACCGGCAAGAATAATATCCTGGAAGTATGGCCAAATTTGGAGGTGTTTATCCATGGAGGTGTTAACTTTGAACCTTACAGAGAACAGTATAAGAAAATTATTCCTTCTGAAAAAATGCATTATATGGAAACTTATAATGCCTCAGAGGGATTTTTTGCCATTCAGGATGATCCATCCCGCTCCGATATGTTGCTTATGCTTGATTACGGTGTGTACTATGAGTTTATTCCAATGGATGGATTGGATAAAGAGAATCCAAAGGTACTATCGCTTGAGCAAGTAGAGCTGAATAAAAATTATGCTTTGGTAATATCTACTAATGCCGGACTTTGGAGATATATGATTGGCGACACAATCATGTTTACTGGGGCTAATCCATACAGGATTAAGATTACCGGCCGTACTAAACACTTTATAAATGCATTTGGTGAAGAAGTGATTATTGATAATGCCGAAAATGCACTTCAAACTGCCTGTCATCAAACAGGGGCAATCATTAATGAATATACTGCAGGACCTGTGTTTATGACCGATCAGAGTAAAGGAGCACACCAGTGGATCATTGAATTTGAGAAAAAACCTGCTGATCTTGAACTTTTTGCTACAGTTCTTGATTCTACTCTCCAGGAACTAAACTCTGATTATGAAGCTAAACGCTATAAGAATATAACTTTAGAACAGTTACAGCTGATTGAGGCTCCAAGAGGTACTTTTTATACCTGGATGAAAAACAGGGGAAAAGTGGGAGGTCAGAATAAGATTCCACGATTGGCGAATGACAGGAAATATCTGGATGACCTGTTGAAACTGATTGAAAAGTAACTTAGTATTATTAAATTAGAAGATTTATCAACGTAAATATGCATATAGCAGTAGCAGGAAATATTGGCGCAGGAAAAACTACCCTTACCGGATTATTGGCAAAACATTATGGATGGATGCCACATTATGAAGATGTTGATGAAAATCAGTATTTGAACGATTTTTATAATGATATGCAGCGGTGGGCTTTTAACCTGCAAATCTATTTTCTTAATTCCAGGTTTAAACAAATTATTGATATCAGGAAATCGGGACATACCGTGATTCAGGATCGTACTATTTATGAAGATGCTGAGATATTTGCACCGAACCTTCATGCAATGGGATTGATGAGTACACGCGATTTCAAAAACTATAAATCACTCTTCGATCTAATGATTAGTCTTTTGCAACCACCCGACTTGCTTATTTACCTTCGTGCCTCTGTGCCTACCCTGGTCAATCAAATCCAGAAACGTGGCCGAGACTATGAAAATTCAATTCGTCTGGACTACCTCAAACAATTAAATGAACGGTATGAAAACTGGATTTCAGGTTATAAAATGGGAAAGTTGTTGGTTGTAAATGTTGATAAACTTGATTTTACCAAAAGTCCTGAAGACCTAAGTTCAATAATCGATAAGATAGATGCCCGGATTCATGGATTGTTTTGAATCATTTTTTTGATGGCTTTATTAATTTCCGGCCATAGAATTTCAGGTATTTTAGCACCCATCACTTCAACAACTCTGGATGAAACTAATGCGGCTATACGACTGGATATCGCAAGCGTATATCCTTTTGTGAGGCCATATAAGAAACCTGCCGCATAAGCATCACCTGCTCCGGTGGTATCTATTGCTTTAGCAGGCACAATCCCTGTTCTTACTACTTCATTGCCACGTTGAATCAATGATCCTGATTTGCCAACTTTTACTACTGCTATCTCACATAATCCAGCTATTTCGGTTAACGCTTCTTCCGGTTGTTTTCCTGTAAATGCATATGCTTCTTCTTCATTGGCAAATACGATGTCAACTTTCTCGCGAATTAATTTTCGAAGAAAATCCAGATTCGCTTCTACAACATTGTAGCTTGAGAGGTCGATTGCAATTTGAAGGCCTGCTTCACGCGCTAAATCTATAGCTTTTTCTATCAGCTTATGGTCTTGCACAAGGTATCCTTCTATAAATAGAACAGAATAATTATTAAATATTTCTAAGGTAAGTTCTTTAGGCTTTAGATCTGCTGCAGCTCCAAGGTAGGTTGCCATGGTACGTTCCGAGTCGGGACTTACAAGTGCCATTACTCTTCCGGTATCTTTATGACTTATGAATAGATGTGTTTTTATATTTTTCTTTTCAAATTCTATTCTGAAATTCTGGCCAAGAATGTCATCACCAATCTTGCCTATATAACCACATTCGGCTCCAAGAGCTGCAAGTGCATGAATTGTGTTGGCTGCTGACCCACCGGTTGTGATTTCCCGCTTATTGTCATGGGTCATTTCAAATATTTTCTTCGACAGGTCATCTCCAACTAATGTCATACTCCCCCTGCGCAAACCAAATTCCTCAAGTATGGAATCATCTTCCAGTACGTTTATTACATCAACAAGTGCATTTCCAATTCCTAATACTGCGGGTTCTGTTATCTCCTGTTTCATCTCCATAATATGTATTACTAAGCCAGCTGTTTTATGTCGCTGTAAAGATACATTCCTTATAAAGTTCATGAAAGTATTTCAGGTTGTAAATATTGATATTTATGCTTTGTCCTATTGTGCTATAAAAAGTACCGAATACTTTTTTAAGGAAATCATTTCCAACCATTATTTTCCTTTTTTTCCTCTTCCGGGTTTGTTGCTACTTTCTTCGTACCTCCTTCGTTCTTTATTCGATTTAAATTGAGTTTAGGTTGAGTTTAGGTTGAATTTATATTGAATTTGTATCGAAGAAACCCATAGGAAAAGTAGGTTTTGACAGAACGGAAAATGGATCATTTTTTTGATGATTTGATGCGTGTGGAGATTTATTTTAGAAGTTGTAATTAAGGGTAAAAGATGAATGCTATAGACTGATTCAAAATAAAAAACCGTCTCAATAACTTGTACTGAGACGGTTTTTTAATTAAAGATTTAGGAATTTACTGCAAAAATTTTGAATATGTAATTTCCAGCCTGATGCCGGTTTGGCTGTTGTTTCCTTTTAATACAACTCTGTGAGCTTCATTGTTTTTACGAGCTGTTGTAAGATAGAACCCTCTGTTTTGGATTTCGTTATCTAAAATCAGTTGCATGTGCTGCGTAATATTGAAGCGATAAGTCCAGTCGTTGGTATTCAGTCTTCCTCCATAAAATGACTGGCTGAATGAAAAGTCGGCGGGAAGTGCCTCATCTCCATCCTCATTAATATAAGTGAACAATAGTTGAGAGGGAGGTGGAAAATTCTCAACATCGGATGTTATAGTATCAATTTGAAATACCAGTTCAGCTTTATTGATTGCAGTATTTACAGAATCAGCCCAGCTAGTGAGGCCTTCAATTGATATTTTGGATTTTAATCCGCCGGTAGATTGTATGTAAATAAGTGAATCATCTCCGGCTTCAGTATTCAGATTAACTTCAAATGCTGTTCCCGAATAGTCGTGTGAAATTGAATTGACCCTGGCGCTATATGGGCTGATAACATAAGGAGTAGTTAAAGAAGTATCCTGATCCCTGTATTCATCATTTTTGTAGTAGATAAGCAGTGCCGAGCCCTGCCAAATATCACTATAAGCAGCCTCCAGGGTAAGAATTGTACCGCCCTGGTTGGTTTGTGGAACTGATTCTATGAGTAATCCCCTGAAATATTCGAGGAAAGTGTCGTTGTTTTCAAGGGCTGATTCAGGAGCACTTAAAAGTTTATTTCCTATTGAATTGTCAAGTGGAATTGCGATTGATTGATAAAAGGTATCCTGAGATGCTGAATCCTGTCTTATAGCAGGAACATGTGTTAATTCTCCCAGAAGGTTTTCGGATGCAAATGATTTAAGGTCAACATCCTGGGTATATGATTCGTCTCTGTCGAGTGGTGCCTCAAGTTCATACACTCTGAAAGTTTGAGGGGTGACTGTATCACCGTAGACCAGCCGGTAATAGAGGTACAGTTTTACTGAATCGGCAACAGGGTTATCACCTAAATCAGGTTCATCAAGTAACCTGAACTGGGTAGCAAAATCAATGTTGGTAATCCCAAATTGAGGATCATTTAAACTGCCGAGCAAGCTCCTGGATGGTTCATCTGTTTTTATAGGGCCTTCGGTAAAAGTATATGCCGAGATGCTGTTTTTTTCGATAAGGCTTTTCACTTCAATTAAATCGGATGATGGAAGTAAATCCATTCCCAGGTCGCTGGTTTCGTTACAGGCTGCCAGTGTTGCCAAAACTGCAACAAGAGGGATAAAAAGACGTAATTTGTGCGATAGTTTCTGTTTCACTGAATCCATTATTATTATATTTCTTCCCTTATTGCCGGAAAATTTGACAAACGTATAAAAAATCGATGATGGCATAGCTGCAAAAATCAATATTTTGAACTTTTTACAAAAAAAACTGATCTTTTAACATCTACCATATTTTTTCATAGAAATTATCGTAGGCATCGATATAAGTTTCTTTAGGTTGAAAATCCAGGTAAGGCTTACCGGTAGATTTCGCATAATCGATTACAGCCTGGTTGACATTGCTGCTTCCCCTGATAAGTGCATCGGAATAATCGACAGCCAGTTTTGTGAAGCTTGCATAATCCGTTGTTTCAAGTTGTGTTACATCTTCAGTTGTCATGCCATCCAGAAGAACCTTGTTTTTTAATTCGGGATTAAGAGGCTTTTTAAATTCATCATTATAGAGTGAATAAACTACTTTTGATTGAGCAAAAAGCGGGTTGTTGTAATAATACTTTTTAAGGAAGAGCGGCACCAGGCCTGTGAGCCAGCCATGACAGTGAATTAAATCGGGAGCCCATCTGAGTTTGATGACTGTTTCAAGTACACCAC
>DASRQG010000506.1:0-2357 GCA_035645995.1 Mariniphaga sp.
TAACCACTTAACCCCCAATATTTTATATATGATGTTGTACGGCGTTTTTTATTTCTTTTTCTTAAATTTCCATTCTCGCCCACAGTCATAACATTTAATTGACTTCTTAAAAAATACAGGAAACGCAGCATTAAATACAAATACAAAAATCACTAAAACAGTCCAGATTGAAGGTACTTTCTTTATACTTGTATTGTCAGACTTACAAAAAGGACATGTTTTCTGGTCGAATCCCTTTTCAATATAAACTAATTCAATCTTCTTTTCTGCTATTCCGGGTTCTCTAATGTACCCTCCTTTTTTCAAAACCTCGATTCCGCGACTATAATCTTCTTCTTTCACTAATAATTTAACTCCTCCAATTGCATTTGAATAAAAAGGATTGGCATTGACAGTCATTTCATCACGAATTTCTGTTTCAATGCCCTCTGATTCTAAATATGTCTTAACTACATGAGCTTCATGTGGATAAACAAAGGTCTGTAATATTTGTAATGTTATTTCCTCAGTCATGAATTTAGGTTTTAAGTTTTTATTTTACTCTCTATAAGATTGCTTTCTAATCAGTTGAATTCTTGTTGGTTCGTAAACTTTCTGTAGATTTTTAAAATGCCGTACAACGGCTGGCGGTATGAAACGTTGGGGGTTTCGGAGTTACTTCACTAGCAAGGTAGAGTGAACTTTGATGCGAGAACCAAAAATCGAATAACCACTTAGCCCCCAATGTTTTATGACCGCGTGTTAGCGGCTGGTGATTTATTTGCATCACTTTTCTTGCAATTTATTTGTTTTTCTCAATCCTTTACTACTATCTTTGTATTAAACAAGTTGATTAATACAAGAAGATTAGATCATGAGCAAAAATAATCAATTATCTGAATTATTATCAGCATGGGAAGAAACCTATAAAAAAGGTCAACTGACCCTTTGGATTTTTCTCTCATTGAAAGATGGGAAAAAATATGTTGATGAAATAAAGTCCTTTGTTGAAGAACAATCCAATCACACTATGACTTGCGAAAGTCAGAGCCTTTATCGGAATCTCAGAAAGTATCAGCATGTCGGAGTCGTTGACTTTGAAACTGGAGAAGGAAATAAAGGTCCTGAGCGCAAATACTATTTCTTAACGGGTTTGGGACTTGAATTACTCAATAGTTTCATTGAGAGGAATATCAATCTTTTTTTTAGCAAACAAATTAAAAACTTAATCATATCGGAGGATTAAAAATGAAAACAATAACAATAACAAAAAATTTAATGGCTTTTTCAATTGGTCTTATTGTCTTGACAATTGCTTTTAGGTTCTCATTAAGCTCTATGCTTCAAAACCGTCTATTCAGTAGTGTCTGGATTATTGCCGCAATCTATGGAATATTGATTTTTATTATTGGTTGGATATTTGGAAAAAAAGACAAATTGTATTTACCACTTTACGATATTGGATTCCGTTTCCACTTAGCAACATACATAATTTGTAATCTCATCGCTGAAGTTTGGTATCTCATTGGTTTACAGTCAGAATATGAAAATGTCAGAACCATTCATTTAACTGCCATTTTTTGGGGCATTGGTTTATTAATCCACTTCATAATCTACTTATTTACCCGAAAAAACGCAATAAAAGGAATTAAAAAGTCTGAAATTTTTGAATAAACACATTCGAATCATGAAAATATTGTCAATCTGTTTAGTTTTATCTCTCCTTACGCTTTCAGTTAGTGGTCAAGAGAGAGACTTCAATAAAATGTCTTATGGCTTTCAATTGGTTAAATTCCATGAAGAATTTGGTTTTGGTATCCATTTGTTAACTCCCGAATATAAAAATCTACGAATCAATGTGAAAGCAAATCTTAATTGGCTCAATCAATCTGATATACAAGGTAATCAGACATGGACGGAGTTTTTAAACAATCAAGTCGGTATCAATTATCACAGATGTATCACAAGTCGAATAAATCTATATTCCGAAGGTGGTATTGTATTACTTTATCCAAATATCTCGTTTAGTGATAAATCTGTCAATTTTGGTGGCTATGGATTATTCGGTTTTGAATTTTTCTTTACTGAAAACACAAATCGAAATCCGTCATATTTCATCGAACTCGGCGGAATAGGAACTGGTGCAGTCGCAAAGAAAATTATGTTCAATCCAATTTATGCAAATGGTTTTCTAATCTCAGTGGGTTATCGGTTCTGACCCACTTGCCGCTAACGTTTGGCAATATAGTGCGTAGCGTTTTCTCTGTTAGTAAATTTCTTATCCACATAGGGCCACTGCCCCGGAACCAATTTGTTATCTATAAGCGAGCAGCTATGCAATATATTGCGTGTTGGCACCTGTCATCAACCCTCCTCGC
>DASRQG010000507.1:0-2692 GCA_035645995.1 Mariniphaga sp.
AACCCTGCATTATCCATTTGAAACGTAAACCGGTCAATGCCACCAAGGGCTTTACTATGCCTTAGCAATTTTTCAGCGACCTCTTCCGGACCACCAACTACCAATACTCCTCTAGGAGCTACTAAGGAATTGAACTGTATACGGTTTACCGGTGGCCATCCACGCTCTCTACCTAATTTGGTCCACAGCTCGGCATACCCCGGATAATAATCCGTAATCGCCTGTTCACTGGTTTCAGCCACGTAACCCGGAGAATGAAGCCCGACTTTCAACTGTTCCGGTGAATAGCCTGCTTTTCGACCAGCTTCCCGATACAGATCAACCAGTGGCCGGAACCGTTCTGTTTCACCACCTATGACGGCCACCATTAAGGGCAATCCCAATGACCCAGCCCGCACGAATGATTCCGGGGTACCTCCCACCCCCAGCCAAATAGGAAATTTTTTCTGCATCGCCCTGGGATATACAGGTTGGTTTTCAAGAGCAGGCCTGAACTTGCCTTTCCACGTAATGAATTCTTTATCACGTATCTCAAGCAATAATCCCAGTTTTTCTTTAAAAAGGGCATCATAATCCCTAAGATTATAACCAAACAGCGGGTAGGCTTCTATCGCAGATCCACGTCCGACAACCAGTTCTGCCCGACCTTTGGAGATGAGGTCAAGGGTGGCAAAACTTTGGTAAACTCTAACAGGATCATCAGTACTTAAAACTTTAACAGCGCTGCCAAGAATAATCCGTTGGGTTCTTGCAGCTGCAGCCGCTAGGATTACTTCTGGGGCAGAATCCAAAAATTCCTTTTTATGGTGTTCGCCGATGCCAAAAACATTCAGGCCTGCTTCATCTGCCGCAGAAATCCTATCAAGCAATTGTTCCATTGCGTCTACATTACTGAGGGAATTACTGCCATACATTGCCGAAGCAAAACTATCTATTCCTATTTCCATTTTTTCTTAATTTAATGCTGTTTTAAATGCTTCTTTTTTAATACTAATTTTGAACTCACCTCCTGGCTTCCGAAAGTCATTTTCGTAAGCAATCGAATGGATTTCAGTAAGAAGTTGCCTCCTGAAATTGCCATTTGCTAAGGAAAAAGCAAGGGGGAATGTGTTTTGATATTGCTTTTCAGGCCACAGGCTTCTCTTGTGCTGATTCATACATCTGGAATTTTAATACAGTTGCAGTTTCGTCCAACGAGTTTTTGTCAATTCATCAATCCGGTTGAGATATGTATATTTCCCTTTAGCGTTTTCGAGATTGGGCAGCTTTCCGCTATCCATATCAGTTTTCGTATCAACTCAGGATCCAGCTGTTCTTCAAAGTTGATCCTTCGTTCTATATATGATACCGCTTCTCCATTTTCAAATTTGTGAAACATATTAGCTTCAACCACTATCGCTGAGATGCTTACACCTTTACGTTCGATATACATCCTAAGTGTTGCTAATGTACAGGCCACCAATGCTGACAGCAACAGGGTATAAGGATCTGGTCCCAAATCCCTTCCTCCCAGCTTTTCAGGTTCATCTGATACTAATACTCCATTTCTCCAATGAATAGCGCTTTCGTATTTCTGGGAACCTAATATTCCTCTTATTGGGCTTTCTAATATATTTTTCATTTACACATGTTTACTTTATTTATTTTTTGATCCAGATACATACATAATCGTTAAGTCTTTACAGAATCCCCTCACGTGAATGCTCCGTCTTCATGGTATAAAAACTACCGTCCTTCAACGTGGCATTGCTATAAATAACTTTGGAGAATGTTACAAACGGTTCCCTCAGGGTATGAAGCCTATGACACCCTGACTACCAATGATATATATTTGACAGATCAGCACGCCCGATTAGACTTAGTTTCGGGATATTGTCGTTGATTTCGATGTTAAATTCGTCAATAAGTTTTACGTTGGTAAAATCAATGGGCAGTCCTTCTATCATATGGCGTGCTATCTGTCCCGACAGCTCCTTTTTGTCTATATATACAGCACCCACGTCAATAAAATCATCAACCGTCAAAATCTCATCATTCCTTTTTTCCTTTCTAAGTGCATGTAGATCGAGCAACATATTCCTGAGCGTAAATTTCCCGTTCGAAGCTAACCTGATCTGGTTATCTAGGTAAAATGCGTAGATCAATCCCCTTCGGTATGGAAGAACGCCATAATTGCCATAATCTGTCCAGTAATTGGCCGCAATGGAATCATTATGTACACCTTTAATCTCACTCTGATAATGTTTTTTAAAACTCTTTTCATTAAGATAATGTAGAAACTCCTCCTCCCCATATATTCCACTGTTTGCCAAATTAATAATTGTGGAATAATCATTAAACCCTTCACCGAACCATTGATGATCAAAACTGCTTTCACCCAGCGTAATTTTGATACCAATCCAGGAGTGAGAAGTTTCATGGGCAGTGACGTACTTTTCCCGTGTACCGAATGTTCTACCCAATTTCATTACAAAGCCATTTTTGAGTCCAAAACCACCTCCTCCTATTTCTGATTGGTTATTTTGCAATGCCGTAACAGATAAAAAATAGAAAGGAAAATCTGTATCATTCCAAAACCTGTGGATGCTTTGGAAATAGCTTTCAAAAAATGGGTTAAGACTTTCCTGTAAATCATTTCCATATTTATCTCCTTTTGTAGTCACGCAATAATACGGGATATCCATAACGTTGT
>DASRQG010000508.1:0-2684 GCA_035645995.1 Mariniphaga sp.
AAAAAACCCGGCGTTTGGGGGAAACCCTTATAACTATAGCTGGATGTTGAGTGCAGCTCAGGCGCAGGATACTTATAAAGCTCCGGCGTCTTCAACTACAGGTTCAAGCTATATGCGTGATCCTGCTCAGGACTTTGCCGAAAGTCTTAACCGGCAGATTCTTAGCCGCCTATCCCGTGAAATTGTTACCCGCCAGTTTGGTGAGGAGGCCCTTGAAGAGGGAACCTATGTGCTGGGTGATTATATGATAGAAATTGGAGATGGTTCGGATGGGATCAATATAAATATCGTGGATAATAAAACCGGGGCCAGCACCCAGGTATCCGTACCTTTTTTCTAATAGTTAATTGAGGAGTTATGCTAAAAGAAAAAAGAATAAGAATTTGGCTTCTTTCCTTTACAGTAATGTTATTATCTGCCTGTAGTCCTTTTTTTCATCAGCCTTTAGGGCCCAGGAAAGCAGAACTGGGTGCAGAAACGCCATTAAAAAAGGAATTGTTAAGCCTTCCTGAACCACAGGAAAAGATTGTAGTTGCAGTTTATAAATTCAGAGATCAGACCGGACAATACAAACCTTCTGATATGGGCGCTAACTGGTCGACTGCAGTTACACAGGGAGCTACCAATATTTTGATTCGAGCATTAGAGGAATCTGGATGGTTTGCTCCAATTGAACGTGAGAATATTGGTAACCTGATGAATGAGAGAAAGATTATCAGGTCGAGTAGGGAGCAATACGAAGGTAATTCGAATATTCTGTTGCCACCATTGCTGTTCGCCGGAGTACTTATTGAAGGAGGTATCGTATCTTACGAATCCAATGTATTTACCGGCGGGGCCGGAGTACGCTATTTTGGAACTGATGCATCTGCACAGTATCGTGAGGACAGGGTTAGTATTTATCTTAGAGCTGTATCAACAAGCAATGGTAAGATATTAAAAACCGTATACACAACAAAATCAATCCTGTCACAAGAAGTCTCAATGGGCGTTTTTCGCTATGTGAAATTTAAACGTTTGTTGGAAGCTGAAACAGGTTATACTTACAATGAGCCTACCGAGATGGCAGTTACGGAAGCGATAGAGAAAGCTGTTCAGGGACTTATAATTGAGGGTGTAATGGATAATCTTTGGACTACAAAAAATCCGGAGGATAAAGACTCAACGATGTTTCAAGACTATTTGCAGGAAAAGAAGGAGAACATTGAAGAAGATTTGATGGGCAAGCCTTATAATGTAGAGTATCGTACCGGTGGATATATAGCCCTTACCGGTTCCGGTCAGAAGTATAATGGTGATTTTTCTAATAGTCCTTTCAGGCCTGGAGGTGGCGTTAATGTAGGGTATGGTCTTGGTAAATCATTATTTCTGGATGCCGGATTCGGTCAGCGGATTTTACATATACCTTATAAATACCGTGCAGTGGAGTATGATGCAAATCTGGGGCTGATGTTTCTTGCAAATCCTGAAGGCTGGTTTTCTCCTTACGTGAAAGCAGGTGTTGGTACTTTATTTAATACAGAAACTAATGTGGGATTATCAGATAAAAAACTGATGCCTTATCTGACAGTAAGGGGAGGCTCGGAAATCTTGTTTACCCGTAAAATCGGCCTGACAGGAGGAGCCTTTTTCAACCAATTTTTGTCAGATAAATTTGATGGATCACCTGCAGGTACTTTCAACGACAGCTTTTGGGGAATTGAACTCGGTTTTAAATACTATTTCTAATACAACAAATATGAAAACAAATATAAAATGGATCGCTTATATTCTTCTTGTTTTCCTTTGGGCAGGATGTGAAGAAGAAAAAATAGATATAGAAAAATATGGCTCAGTATCAGGTGTTGTTCTTAATGGAGATGATTATACTCCACTTGAGGGTGTTTTAATATCCACCAGCCCTGCAAGTTCAACTTTATTAACGGATGCAAATGGGAAATTTAATTTCAAAAAAGTGAAGGAAGGGGAAGTGGCTATCACAGCAAGGAAAAAAGCGTTTTTAAGCAATAGTGTAACTGTAGCTGTCTATGAACGAGAGAAAACCGACCTTGTCTTTTACTTGTTGAAAGATGAAAAGGATGTGGGGTGGGTAACTATTTATGATCCTGTTCCCGGCAATGGTGCTGTAGATCAAAATTCAGCCTTTTCATTTCAATGGAAGGTCGATCAGGAAAACAATAGTAAGGTCTTGAATTATACAGTGCATTATTTCGAATCGGGGTCAACAGTTCAACGTATAGCCGGTGAAAACCTGACTTCAAAAGAAGTTGTTGTAAATGGCTTAAAGCCTTCAACTACATACTATTGGTATGTTGTAGCCAAACATGAAGGAAGCATTGTGGCAAACAGCCCTACTTGGACCTTTAAGACTGGTGTTGATAATGATTAAATAATGTGTGAGATTTAGGAAAAGGATCTCTTGGGAATGGTGGCTTAATTATTAGAAACTTTATTAATTAATTTTAAAAATGAAAGTATGAGAAAGTTAATCTTTGTCTCGGCATTCATAATTGCCGGAAATGTTTCAGTAGCACAGGATGGCAGTTATGCCGACTTGTTGCAGCAAGGTGACAATCATTCTGCTACAGTTACCCAGGAAGGAGATTTGAATGAATCTTACGTAGTACAGAAAAGTGTTAATAATGTGGTTAATGTAAACCAGATTAATACTACGGGAGACAGAA
>DASRQG010000509.1:0-3620 GCA_035645995.1 Mariniphaga sp.
TTCGGTAGTAACCACAACATTTGGAAAACGTTCGTCAGAAAATAATTCAGCCACTTCAAAAAAAGGTTGTTTCTGAATGTTTCCAATAATATTTTTACCAAGATTACAACCTGGAATTAAAAACATCCAGCTTAAGTAGAAAACTGTAGAAACAACGCTTCTCATGTCCAGGCTTTTAAATTGATACAGGCATGGGCAATTATTCCTCTGATCTTTTTCTATTGTTTCACCGGTTGACCGGATAAGCTAAAATTCCTTCCGGCTTTGTAGGCTGATATATTTGACGCTACAACTTTGTCCCCTTTTGATCGAAAAATTGTTTCAATTCCTTTTATTATAATCTCATCATGAATGGCAATAAACGGGGATGCAGCCCCCAGCATTACCATATTTGATGCCTTAGGATTACCTGTTTCTTTAGCCAGTTGATCGGCATCAATACGGATTATTTTCACAGTCGGTTCTAAGTCCTTAAACGTTTGCTCCAGATCGGGGTAGTCAGGTATGTTAATAAACTTCACATTATTAGTAACCAGAGTCCCCTCAGGAGACAGATAAGGCAAGTAACGTAAAGACTCCATTGGTTCAACAGACAAAATAAGATCCGCACCTTTAAGAGGAATCAGATCAGACCAAATAGGATGATCGGCAATGCGCAGATGGGAAACCACAGCACCACCGCGTTGACTCATTCCATGCGTTTCAGCCTGCTTTAGGTAGTAATTTTCATTTAAAGCAGCAGCACCCAGTGATGCAGCTATTGAAAGTATTCCCTGTCCACCAACACCTGCAAGTATTATATCAGTTTTCATTTATGCCTTAATTTTTGATTTGTTTAACTTTTTCATTTTAGCAACCCGTTGAACACATTCACGCCTGCCAATGATAACTGAAACACCATCAAAGGCAATTTCTTCCCGCATAATATCTACTATCTGGTTATGATTCTTTTTCAAGGGGATAAACACCCGAATATGGTTTGGGTCAACACCAATTCCTTCACAAATCTTTTCGATCCTTCCCTTTGCTGACGAATCCTGACCACCTGTCATGGCAATTGCCTCATTATCTACAATAATTATATTGACATTTGCATTTTCATTGACGCAATCGAGCAGACCTGTAATCCCTGAATGAGTAAAGGTAGAATCACCAATCACCGCAAACACAGGTGACAAACCTGCATCAGCAGCTCCTTTAGCCATAGTAATTGATGCCCCCATATCCACACAAGTGTTGATAGTATTGTAAGGCGGCAAAGCACCAAGAGTATAACAACCAATGTCAGAAAAAACTCTTCCTTCGCCAATATCAGCAATTACTTCATTTAATGCGTTGTAAGTATCCTGATGGCCACATCCTGCACATAATGAAGGAGGCCTTCCGGAAATGGAACCAGGCACAGGCAATACAGCTTGGACTTCTTTTCCCAATGCTTTTGCCAGATGATCAGGGTTTAATTCTCCTCTACGTGGTAAAGAACCGTTTAATCTGCCATGAACACGGGTCCCTTTTCCAAAGAAATCAGAAAGCAGCTCCTCTACCAACGGATAACCATCTTCAACAACCAGTAACTCATCACATTCTTTTTCCAGCTGATGGATCATTTTAACAGGAACCGGATACTGTGTGATTTTCACAACCGGATGAGGGCAACTGCCCTGTGGAAAGTTCTCCATCAGGTAATTATAAGTGATACCACAACAAATTATTCCCAGACTTTTATCCGATCCTTCATAGTATTCATTATATTCCGATTCTTCTGATAGCTGCACAAGCAAATCCTGTTTATCAAGTAAATTCTGATAATACTTTCGCCCGTAGGCAGGAAGCAGCATGAACTGCATCAGATTTTCCGGCAACTTGAGTGAATTTTCCGGTTGGATTTCTTCAGGAACAACACCAGCCCTTGAATGAGCCAGACGAGTAGGAATACGAAGCATTACCGGCAATCCCGTTTTTTCAGAAAAGGAAAATGCATCGTAAGTCATATTATAAGCTTCCTGCTGATTTGATGGTTCAAATACAGGGATCATAGCAAATTTACCATAGAATCTGGAATCCTGTTCGTTTTGGGATGAATGCTGCGAAGGATCATCAGCCACAACAACAACAAGACCACCATTAATACCAGTGATGGCCATATTCATAAATACATCAGCAGCTACATTTAAACCGACATGTTTCATACAGGAAAGTGTTCTTTTTCCTGCATACGACATGCCCAATGCAGCTTCCAATGCGGTCTTCTCATTAACTGCCCATTGCCGATGAATATTCCTTTCACGGGCGGTGCTACTATGTTGAATATATTCAGTAATTTCGGTAGAAGGGGTTCCCGGATAAGCATATACTCCTGAAATACCGGCATCAATTGCTGCCTGCCCAATCGCTTCAACACCCATTAATAATTTACGTTCCATATTAAAATTTGGTTTTTCTGGCGGAAAAATAGGATTTTTATTGACAGAAAAAAATTATAAGTCTTACATATTTAATTCAATTAATGCCATTATTAAGTTATCAACCAATTTTAGTCAAATCAGGATTCTTTTAACAGGCATTCAAAATATAAAAATTACTGTTTTCTAGTAGACATCATGCTAAATCCTTTATTCAGGTTTGTCTTTCACTATGAAAAAATGGTAACAACAATTTTTCTGCTACCTCCGTAATTACGAAACTCGCAAAAATAAATACCCTGCCAGGTTCCCAGATTAAGCCGGTGATTGGTAATGGGTATCGTTACTTCAGCCCCTAACACTGAAGATTTAAGGTGTGCCGGCATATCATCACTGCCTTCGTAGGTATGAATATATACCGGATCGTCTTCAGGGATCATTTTATTCATAAATGATTCGAAATCGGTCCGCACTGAAGGATCGGCATTTTCATTGATTGTTATCCCTGCCGAAGTATGTTTCACCAGTATATGTAACAAACCTTTATCTGGCAAAGGAGGAAGCTGGTTTTCAATCAATGAGGTAATGAGATGGTACCCTCTTTTAAACTTTGGTAATGTGATTTCTAATTGTTGTATCATATCAATAAGGTTTACATAAGCAATTTACCAAAATAGTTTGAGCATTCCTCGTATATAGCTCACCTGCACCACATCATTTGAATCGATTCCCCCACCATTTTTGTAATCGTTCCAGTATTTTAAGTTCCTGCTGATTTTTACCCGGCGTATAAAACCTTTTGTTTCTGATTTCCTCCGGCAAAAAATCCTGTTCTACAAAATTTCCGGGAAAGGAATGAGCATACTTATATTCTTTACCATATCCTATTTCTTTCATAAGTTTAGTAGGTGCATTACGCAGGTGAAGCGGAACTGGCAGGTTACCGGTAGCACGAACCAATTCCAGGGCATCATTAATGGCCGAATAGGCTGAGTTGCTTTTGGGGGAAGTAGCCAGATAGATAGTACACTCTGACAGTATGATTCTTGACTCGGGATAACCTATCTGATGGACAGCATCAAACGTACTTTGAGCCAAAAGTAAGGCATTAGGATTGGCAAGTCCTATATCCTCAGTGGCCAGTATCAGCAATCGCCGTGCAATGAATTTGACATCTTCCCCACCCTCTATCATTCGTGCCAGCCAATAAACTGCTGC
>DASRQG010000510.1:0-2354 GCA_035645995.1 Mariniphaga sp.
CCTGTAAAACAACCATCCCTGTTTCATCCCAGGGTTGGCGTTCCATTAGCCACTCCATGATTTCCGACTGAGGGGTGATAGGATAGCCAAAATACCCGTCACAGCCACACCTTATAGCAGCTTCAGCCAATACTTCATTCCCCTTCATTAATTTGTATTCTCCCATGAGTCGTTGATTTTATGATTTCCGGTTTCTAATTTAAACCTGTATCTTTCTGCTTAAGTAATGATATAATTCGTTTATGATAACCGTAATCTGTAGACAGAAATCACAGTATCCGGACAAACTATCGCACAATTGGCACACCCCGTGCAATCTTCAGGGGTGTTCATGTAACAGTAGTTGTATCCTTTATTGTTAACCGAATGATTTAAAGCCAGCACATCCTGAGGACAGGCTTCGATACATACCTCACAACCTTTACATGCTTCAGTATCTACTATTATAGCTCCTCTTACTTTTGCCATATATCTATTTATTTTTTGTTAAAAATAGCATTCTTTTTTACTTTTTAATCCCATAATTGTCAGGTTATCTGTAAGAATTTTGCCTGGCTTAAACATTTTAAGTGAATGGAATTTCATGCTGATAATTCATAAGTTTTCTATTGCTTACGGTATTAAAATGATTTATTGGAACAAAACTATTTTTTATCTATAAGAAATTATGCAACTAATGTTGCTTTCTTAGATTTTATAACGAAACCGGGTAAGAATATTTCTATGGATACCCAGATAAGATGCAATATGTTGACGTTGAAGTTTTTTACCAAGTTCGTGGTATTCATCAAAAAAATTCCTGATTCGCTGTTCGGCATTAAGTGATTGAAATGAGTGTATTCGTTCCATCGCCTGAATATAACTTTCTTCAGCAAGAATACGCACTGTTCTTTCAAATTTCCGGTCGCTGTCTAATAAGTGCTTAAATTCCTCCCGCTCTATTATAATTAATTCTGAATCTTCGTAAGCACGTATTGCTTCATTCGATGTTTTTCCCTGGTAAAAACTTCTATGATTACTTATAATAAAATTATTAGGAGGATAGAAAAATCTTGATATCCATTCGATACCGTTTTCTGATAAATATGTTGAATACAGCAACCCGGTAATCAGGATACCTATTTTATGTATCTTCTCCCCATAATTTAAAAATGATTCCCCTTTTTTTAGAACCAGTGGTTTGTTTTTAAGCTTATGGTTTTTCAGCAGCTCAAGGGTAATATGGTACCGGGAGATTACTTTCTGCTGATCCATTACAGCATATTTTTTGAATAATGAGCATGAAATAATTGAAGCCTTTTCTCCAGATCATCGAACTGATCACGCCTAACAAAAGATACGCAGGCACGTATTCCTTCCTCATTACTTCCGGTATTATCAAGTGCGATGGCACTAATTCCGTAATACAGAAGGTTTGCCACCAATTGATTGCCCGTCATTCCGGAATACCCAACAGTAAAATAAAATCCATCAGCAATAGGCTTGTCTATATCTTTTTCATAAACGAGCCTGAAGCCATTTTCAAGAAACAAGCGTTTCATAATATGGGCTTTTTCACCATACTCCTTCACATCGGCAACAAAATTATAATGACCATCATTGGCTGCTTTAAGCATTGCTGCCAGGGCCCATTGTGCAGAATGACTGGTGCCTGATGAGAATGCATACAACAATCGTAAGGTAATGGTACTGCCAAAATCGGTGCCTCCAAATCTTTCCCGGAGTGCCGGATATCTTCGGTTAAAAACTTTATCCGAAATGAGCATCAACCCACACCGTTGACCAGCGTATGAAAATATCTTGGAACTGGAAAGGAACAGGATATAGTTATTGGTATATTTTGCAACAGTAGGCTGATAGGGAGGTTGCCCGGGTACTGATATATCCTGCCTGAAATCCATGCCAAAATAGGCAAGATCTTCCATAACAATGATATCATATTTATTAGCCAGTTCCCCAATATATTCCAGTTCTTTCTCAGTGAAGCATATCCAGGCCGGATTATTTGGGTTTGAATAGATAAGAGAACAGATGTTTCCCTTCTTCAAAAACTCTTCCAGTTTCTCTTTCAACTTATGCCCTCTGTGATTATGAACATCGAAGGTGGCATAATTTTGACCCAGTACCATCATCTGCTGTTTCTGTACAGGAAACCCCGGATCTATAAACAATGTAGTGTCTTTCCCGGGAGTTGCATTTGCTGCTGCTAAAAAAGCTGCATAAGTCCCTTGCATTGACCCTACAGTTGGAATGCATCCTTTTGGTGAGATTGAAATGTCGAGGAAGTTTTTTGCGAACAATGATGCTTCCTCCTTTAAAGGTTTTATCCCATCAATTATTGGATAAATGGAAGC
>DASRQG010000511.1:0-8776 GCA_035645995.1 Mariniphaga sp.
TTACCGCTCAAAGAGCACGAAATATTCAGTGCGTTTGGTAATATCCGCCAAACGTTTGTACCG
Organism: Mariniphaga sp.; assembly: GCA_035645995.1. GTDB lineage: Bacteria > Bacteroidota > Bacteroidia > Bacteroidales > Prolixibacteraceae > Mariniphaga. The sequence goes on from DASRQG010000511.1 coordinate 64, forward strand.
GATATTTCGGATATGTCCAGTATGGGAACAGGCAACGGAAGTGTGTCATTTCCTGCTATACAGAGCTATTGTGTCGATAAAACCGCACAGGCAAGAGCAGATAAGCTGGATGCTATTATTGGCAGGGAGAAAGAAACCCGTAACCTTATCGAAGTACTGTGCCGGAGAAGCAAACCCAATGTGATTATTGTTGGAGAACCTGGTGTCGGTAAAACCGCTTTGGTAGAAGGATTGGCACATGAGATTGTAAAGGACAATGTCCCTGCAATGCTGAACAATGCTATTCTGCTGGAACTGGATACGAGCTTATTATTTGCCGGTACAGCATATAAAGGCGAAATAGAGGACAGGTTAAAAAAGGTTATTACGGAATGTAAAAAACTGGACAAGGCTATTTTGTTTATAGATGAGATACACACTTTGCTTGATAACAAAGGTAATGGTGGTAATGTTGCCAACCTGATTAAGCCTGAGCTTGCCAGAGGGGAAATAACCGTAATCGGTGCTACTACGCACGAAGAATACCGAAAAATCATAGAACCGGAACAGGCTTTCAATAGACGGTTTGAGGTGTTGGCGATTGAAGAACCCAATGCGGATACTTGTGTAAAAATGATAAGCGTGCTTTTAGATAATTACAAATCCTACCATAATATAGAGGTAGATAAAGAAGCACTGCCCGAATGTGTCCGTCTTGCCAAGAGATATGCCAAAGGTAAAAAGCTGCCTGATGCAGCTATTGATTTGCTTGACCGTACTATGGCGGCCATTAAAATGCTCGATGAATTATCGTCCAAAGAACTGACCAAGTGGAAAGAGGAATATGATGAAAAAATTGCAGAAACATACGAGAACGACAAAGAAAAAATAAAGGAACTGGAATGGATGTACGGACAACTCCAAAACAGGATAAGCCCGATACTTTGGGGTTCGTTGAAAGAGCAGCCGGAAATAGATAATACATCACCTGTTGCAGAAATTCAAAAGCTCATTGAAGATGTTTATACAGAATTGCTTGGCTATGCAGATATAAAAAGAGAAAAAGTCGGCAAGTTGGAACTGGCGGCAGTAATGGCTGCGAAAACCAATATACCAATTGGTAAGATCCAAGCACAGGAAAAGGAAAAACTACTGAATATGGAATCCCACCTGTTAAAACGGGTGGTAGGACAAGACCACGCCTTAAAGGTTCTTTCGGATGCGATTGTAGAGAATCGTAGCGGCTTAAACAAGCCGGGGCAACCGATCGGTTCATTCTTTTTGTTGGGACCTACTGGAACGGGTAAAACAGAATTAGCGAAATCAATAGCGGAACTCTTGTTTAATGACGAAAAAGCAATGATAAGGTTTGATATGTCCGAGTTTAAGGAAGAACATTCTGCGGCTTTATTGTATGGAGCACCTCCGGGATATGTCGGTTATGAAGAAGGCGGTATGCTCGTTAATAAGATACGCCAGCAACCTTATGCTGTTGTTTTGTTTGACGAAATAGAAAAAGCTCATCAATCTGTTTTTGATGTGTTCCTGCAAATTATGGATGAAGGGAAAATTCACGATAAACTGGGCAAAGAGGGAGATTTTAGCAATGCGTTGATATTATTCACTTCCAATATAGGAAGTTCCACTATTGTTGAAAAATTTGAACAAAGCATTATCCCTACATCGTCTGATCTGATGCAGATTATGACCGGACATTTCCGCCCTGAGTTTTTAGCAAGGATTACGGAAATTATTCCATTCGCCCCTATTTCGGAACAAATGGCAGAGCGGATATTTAAGATACAATTAAAAGCATTGATTAATTCACTTCTTCGATTGGGAATCCATTTTGCGATTACAGATGAAGCATCGAGAAATCTTGCTATTACAGGATTTAGCAGTAAGTACGGAGCAAGGCAAATCGGTGGGGTTATTCGCTCACAGCTTGCACGACCTATATCGAAAAAAATTGTATCCGAAGAAGTAAAGAACGGACAAGCGATAACAGTATCGTGGGATAATAAGGAACAAAAAATTATTTGGGATATAAATTAAAATCAGCAGCAAATGATGTCTAATGTGCCATATAGCCTACTACTTGGTTTCTTTTTCTTTCTGTTTTGCGACAAGGGATACACACAGGAATTTCCTGTTGCGGTTGAGTTGTCAAAAGAGAAGAAGGAAGCCTACCAAGCCATTCTTAATCAGAATAAGCCTGTAGTGGAATTTATTGAAAACACATTGATAGAAAATGGTCTGCCAAAGATGATGCGAAACCTTGCTTTAATAGAGTCGGGTTTTGACAAAACGACTGTTTCTACAGCCAATGCCGGAGGTGTCTGGCAGTTTATGGAAACACACGCTGCACGGTATGGATTAAAAAGCGAAGACAGGTTTGATGTATATCACAGTACACAAACTGTAATGAAATCCTTAAAAAATCTGTATGAGAAATACGGCAATTGGATTACGGTTGTTGCAGCTTATAATTGCGGAGAAGGTAATATAAAGAAAGCTATGGATAAAGCAAAATCTGACAGGTATGACAAATTTTACGTTCATCTCCCTGCTGAAACTATTAACCATGTACACAAATTTATGGAAGTATGCTCTGTTACTGATGAATTGGATTTTGTAATAGCAGACTATAAGCTATCAGGGTTTAAGCCCAATCATAACATTGAAGACAATCCGGATAAACAGAAAAGCGATCCCGGACTTGCTTCAACAGAGATTAACACAGCTTATAAACTGAATATCATTGCAAATGAAATGGATATAACGCGTGCCGATTTGGATAAGTGGAATCCGTCTATTGAAACAGAACTCATAAAGAATGGTATAGCGATGCTCTATTTGCCGATAGATAAGATGCCAGACTTTTTATTGCTGAGAAACACTATACTGAATCGTTCACTGCAAACAACCGTAGATTATGATTAACAAAAACTATAAAATGCCATTTGATCCTGAAATGTTGATGCGTGAAAATGGCTCTATGGAAATGTGCAGTATGGCAGAAAGCATAGCACATAATCTGATGCTGTTGATAACAACAAAAAAGCGAGAGAACAGGTTTGATTCTGATTACGGTAATGCGGTATGGGATATAGAGTTTGAAAATGCCGTAACCACGGTAGAATGGGAAGCTATATTTATTGAAAGTATGCAGAACCAGATTGAGAAATACGAGCCGCGAATTTATGCCCAAAAAATTGATGTCCACATCGAGTACGTAGAGCATACATATGAAACGAAAAGATATAGTGAAATCAAAAAGAAAGCAAAGATTGCCATCAATGCAAGACTGACAGAAACAGGGGAAACTTTCAGTTTTGAGACAGAATTATTTCTGAGCCCGATGTCTATTGATTAAAAAAAGAATGTTATGAATGAAAAAATAAATGTACACTCAAAAGAAGCGATAAAAGCACGAATGATGCAAAATGCGGTAAGAATATGGGGGCTAAAAAGTACCAGTTCCATAGATCCTTTTGTCCGTTTGTTAATGGAAGCTTTTAGCACAGAACTTTACAAGGCAAATAACGAAGTACATTCCATTAATGTACGGATATTGGAACGATTGGCAAAGTTATTAACTCCGTCAATGTATACTTATCCGCAGCTTGCTCATGCTATCGCCACTACATTTCCGATTGAATCAACAGAAATACTGTCAAAGAATAACGAATTCTATGTTAAAAGGCAATTTTCATCCTCTCAAAAGGCAACATCTGACCTTCAGGTCAATATTCCATTTACTCCTGTAGGAGATATTGTGTTGACCAAGATGAATGTTGACGTATTGTTTATAGGCAATACTTGCTTCACATTCGATACAGATTTTAATAAAATCCCGATAGCCAGAATTTCTGAAACTTTACCCTACAACAAAATAAAAATGGGTATTGATGTTTCGATGTATAATAAAGAAGAATTGCCGGAGAGGTTTAGCTTCTATTGTGCCAATCCAACATTTGAGCATATCGATTTTCTATTCAAGCTTTTACCATTTGTCACAATCAGTAATTATGGAAAAGAACTTGGAGTAAGTTCGGGGTTGACCTACAAAGAGCTGTCGGATGTGTCAGGTTATGAAGAAATTTTCAGAACCTATGCCATCCAAACCAAAATTGAGGAAAACATCAGGAATATATACCAGGAGAAGTTTATTGAGGTGACGGGGATTAAAGGGACAATTATAGATGAAACCATACCAGATGATTTAATGCCGCTTGTTGAAAATGGGGATATACAAAAACATTTGTCGGGTAAAAAATATATCTGGTTAGATATCGTATTTCCTCCACAATACACTGCCGATATTTTGGGGAATTTCACATTTATGCTCAATGCTTTTCCTATATACAATAGAGGGTGGAAAAGTAATGAGAGTACTCTGGATATAATGGGCAATATGATACCCCTTGCCACTCAGACCGGAGAACATTTCTTATATGTAGAAAGTGTTTTGGATGAATTTGGAAATCAATACTCAGAGATACCTTTTTCCGAATCTGCTGAACTGAAACGAGGATTATATACAGTCAGAACAGGTGGTATGGAACGATTTACAGAACGTGATGCTCTGGATATGATTGCAAATGTACTGGAACTGACAAGAGACGAAGTAGCGGCATTTGGAATACTTGAAAGAGATGAGGTTTCAAAAGCTTTGGCAAGTATGACCCAGCAAATGAAAGTCCTTGAAAGGAAAATCAAAGGTGCAGACCGGAGTGTACTCCAACAATTAAATTATCTCATCGTTGATTTGATAGCAGATACAAAAAGGATAAAAGCAGATTACTGGATAAGCCACTGTAAACTGGCAAATAATATTCGGGCAGGTAACGAGCTAACAATGCAAAAAGGTTCACAAAATAACATTTCAAAGAGCTTGAAATTAGTTACAGAAACGGTAGGTGGCAATGAAGAGCAGAAGGGAGCCAATGCCATTGAAGCCTATAAATACGCATTGACAACAAGAGACAGGTTGATTACTATCGCAGATATCAAAAGTTTCTGTCGATTGATGCTAAAGGACGAGTTAAAATCCATAGAAGTAAAAAGAGTAACCATTATCAGCAATAAACCTAAAGAGGGATTTATTCGGGCAATTCAGATTGATATCATACCTAATAACTATAATTATTTAGGAAAAAAATATTGGGACAATCTATCATTAACATTAAAAAATCAAATCATTTTAAGGGGAATTGATGGAGTAGAATACATTGTTCAAATTAAAAATGAAGGAAATGATGAATAACATTTATCAAATCATAGAGGGCACCAATTACCATAACACCTTGTATTCAGATTACAAATCTGAAATAGCAGCCCTAAACCTGTTAAAATACAAAGCAGAGTTGGATCAAGTTTATCTAAAACGATTAGGTGGAAATAACAGGACTTTCAATAAGGATATAGAAAATATCAGCAGTCAGGTTTATGAATTGGGTGTATTGATTGTTTCTATTTCTTCCTTTAGAGAAGGTATGTACGACTATTTGCCTGAGAATGTGTTTCATCCACCGTCATTGGGCAATCGTAAGAGCCAGATTAAAGAAATTATTGAGCAAATACAAAAACAAAAGAAAATAGAAGCCAGTGCACGCGATTTTTTTCAGCCATTTGAATTAGAATCATTTTTTCTATTGCTTAATGCATATGACAAAGAAAATGAATTTGAAATTATAGAAAACCCTAAAGAATTTTTGAATTTGCTTAAAGAGTTTTGGCCCCTACTGGACACTTTAGACAATAGCACATCTGAAATATTTATTTATATGCTACCCTTTTTCCATACGGTAAGGGGAAATAAAGAATGGTTTGAGAAGTGTTTGATGGCATTCTTGAAGATTCCGGTAAAAATCAGTTTTACGCCCAACTATGTAAATGATATTCAAGAGGCATCCGATGCGATTTCTCTCTCCAATTATCAGTTGGGCATTTCAATGGTATTGAGTGGCGAGCATATGAATGGGGAACGGAACTGGGCAATCCATTATGGTCCTATTCCAAATAATGATATAGCAAAATATGTCCAAAATTCTGAACTCAGAAAGTTATTGGAGGTATTGTATGAATATTGTCTTCCCGCAACAGTTGAGGTCGAAGAACATTTTGTAACGGAAAAAAACGACCGATCTTTTATATTAGGTGAGAGCAGATTGGGTTATTCCACATTTTTATAGACCTAGACCGAAAGAAATTTAATTGATAAAGTTTTTGATATGGACACAGTTGAAATAAAGAGCATCTTTTTAAAATACATCTTACTTCCGTTGATTGTGATAATATTGGCGGTAGTACTTGCATACTTGAAGAAAAAGACACCCAAAGTAAAAGGAAAAGTTTTAATTTTTTATGTACTGGTCGTAGGTTTATGTCTGGCATTGCCGGGATTTTTAGGATTCTCCGGAAATATGTTTAATCCGTACTGGTATTTATTTGCAATGCTGGTCTATCTGCTTTTGGGGATTCTTCATGTAAATCTTGTAAGCCGGTATTTTAATGATTCGGATCGTCCTTTAGGGTTCGCGATACTTTTTGAAAGTATAATTACCCTGACGTGTATGGTATTAGGTGGTTATCTTTTCTTTTTGATATTTAACTGGGTCAGCCCGTTTGATGGATATGCTGTAATGGCAACGACTTCAATTTCAATTTTCATCATTCCATTAACCTTCTATTATTGCTATATCCAATATATCAATATCCCATTTGATATTTATAAGACCTGGCAATACACATCGAAAAATGAAACAGTAGATTTTGAAAAAATTGAATTCAGAACATTGCTTTTATTAAATCTCGAATTGACCAAAACTGTTGAAGCCGGAAAAAAATCACGAATTGACGCAAAAGCCCCTTCTGACGGAGTCTCTTTTGGAGATTGGTTCTATAGAGTTGTAGATGATTATAACCACAAATACCCTAATAGTACTATCCACTTACATAATCCTTTACAAGGGCAGTATTCTTGGATTTTCTATATCAAAAAATCCATATTCCACTTTAGAAAATTTATAGATTTTGATAAAACTATGGATGAAAATGGAATTACTGAAAGAACAACGATTATTTGCAAAAGGGTAATTAATCACGAATTAGAAAAAAAGTGAAAAATATAAAGCGGTATAAAACTAAAATATTATGATACAATCAATAAAAAATTTCGCTGTCAATTGGGCAGGTGGTATGAAAGTAAATGAAAAGCACCTCATGGTACATGATAAATTTATACTTGACACCGTTAGAGACTCAAATACATTTCGATGTAATAACTTCAATTATGGATTGCTTCCGATAGCTTTAGCAAAGAATACGGACGAAACTATCTTTGATGTTTATAGTTCTCCGACAAAAGATGTCCAATTGGTCATCAAGCATTGTAGTGCATTGACTGCGGCAGGCTATCGTATAGATCTGTCAGACTATAAAACCAATATCAAATCTTTAATGAGATCACCGGAGGAGAACGAAGAAAATATAAATGAGTCATACTATATTCTTGTTTCTACCAACCCGTTTGACCGTGTACCCTTTGGCGATATTGATTCAGAAGAAATACCTCCACGTCATCCCTTTACACAAGCCAAATACAATATTGAGTTAATACCTGAATCTACGTTAAAAAATGGAAGTACAGCAGGTAACTATATTATAATTGGCAAAGTAAACATTAAAGGGAGTATCGTAGAAGCGGATCAAAACTTCATTCCGCCTTGTACAAGTGTGCATAGCCATCCTGCATTACTTTCCTATTATAATTCATTTGCCAAATCTATGGGTAGCTTACAGCAATATGCATTGACCATCATTCAAAAAGCTACAAGTACCAATCAAAATTCAGTCTTGGCGAGTAATGTAAAAGCATTATGCCAAACATTGATTAACCATGTTGCCAATGTCTATTTCAATTACCGAAATATTGTACCGAATCAACCTCCTATATATATGATAGGGGCTTTTTCGGGGATGGCATTACAGATCTATTACAGTACACAGGTTTTAGCTAAGGGAGAACTGGAAGAGATGCTGAACTATTCTTATGAATGGAGTGAGGTAGCACCCCATACTCTCTTAAACCAGCTGTCGGCGGTTGCAGAAATCAACTATGACCATAACAACTGCGGAGAGCACCTGTACGAAATACAACGATTGCTGAAAAGCCTTGAAATCATTTTCAGTAAACTGAGCAGCCTTGATTATATCGGGCAACGCAAGGAAAATATTATTGTCAATGAACAGGATATTACTCCGGCTGCCAAAATTAAAAAAGGATGGAGTCTTTTGGATTAAAAACTAAAATTCTAAAAATATGATAAGCTTTAAAAAATTGTGGGAGCTTGCTAAAAACATGATACGAGGAGCTCCACCTGACAGGTTAGAAAACAAAACAGAAGTAAATATTAATAATTCATCACAAAATCGAAAAACTATGACAATGTTCAATTATGGTGTTGGTGGTAACGAAGTAAAAGTAGATGCCAACGAAGCAATTCAGGAAATTCAGGAAAACAAAACTTTGCTGGTAAGCAAATTGACCACCGACGATCCGGTGTCACCTGAAATCACAAAAGGGTTAAAAACGGTAGAAGATGTGTTCCAACATTTCAAACCATCGGTAGCTGTTGACCACGAAACTGCCGAAGGCGAAACAGTAAGCGAAGAGTTTGCATTTAACAATCTTGGAGACTTTACTCCAAAAAACTTAGTACAGAACTCA
>DASRQG010000512.1:0-3709 GCA_035645995.1 Mariniphaga sp.
GACTATCTTTCCGTCGTATAGGATGGATGACAGAACAGCACCGGCATCCTTCGGAAGGTTTTCAGGTCGAATGGTTTCAGGCAAATTAAATGCTTCTGAATTTTCCCAGGATGTACCATTCCATTTGTATGCCTTATCTCCTGAGTAGGCAACAGGCAAATCGTTATGTAACTGAATATGTTGGAACTTTTTATCTGTAAGACCTTCGCGCGCAGAATGCCGTATGGCTATATCCTGTTTTATGATCTCGTTGCCAATATACTTCCCTGACAGGGTTATTGGAATTAATAATGTTAGAAAAATAAATGTCTTCATACAAATTGAACTTTTACAGGTTAGACAATACCAGTTTTGATGGTGGAGCAGCAGACTCATTACTTCCCCATTCTTTATTGGGTTTGGGGCCCATTTCCAGTTCTATGGTAGCTCCATTCATTAGGTCGTCGTGTGTAAACCAGGTTTTACTTAATTGGGTTCCATTTAGCTTTGCCGATTGAATGTATTTATTTTTTATTGAACAGTTGTTGGCAATAATGGTGAACTCTTTTCCATTTTCAAGGTTTATTTTAACCTCTTCAAACAAAGGACTTCCCAGTGTATAGACAGGGATTCCCGGAGTTACCGGATAAAAACCCATTGATGAAAATACAACAAAAGCTGTCATCGCTCCGCCATCTTCATCTCCCGGGATGCCAAAAATATTGTCCTTGAACCAAACATCCAATAGGAATCGTATTCGCTTTTGTGTCTTCCAAGGTTGCCCTGCGAAATTATATAAATAAGGTATATGAAAACTGGGTTCGTTGCCCATTGAATATTGTCCAACCAACCCGGTAGCATCAGGGAATACAGCCCAAAACTGGTATTTCCTTCTGCCCAAATCTTCTCTGAACAGCTGGTCGAGGGTGTTGATAAATTCTTCCCTTCCTCCCATCAATTCAATTAAACCATGAATGTCGTGTTGCGCATTCCATTGATAAGTGTATCCGTTGTTTTCATCGTAATAGTCGCGTCCACCTGGTCCTCCATCAAATTTTGGGTCTATATCAATCCAATTTCCTTCAGCATCCTTGGGCATCATTAATTTCGAATTCGGTTGATATAAGTTCCGATAGTTGGCAGCCTCCTTATTAAAATATTCAAAATCATTTTGATGCCCCAGTTCTTTTGCCATTTGACCCAATGCCCAGTCATCAAAACTATGAGCCAGTGTGACAGCTACACTTTGCCGCTTTTCAAAATCGTGCACTTCAGCAACAGTTTCCTTTTCTCCAGGTTTAAGAGCCGGATAATAACCTTCACTTCTGTAAAAATCATCCAGGGTAGTTTTGGGCCCGTTTCTCCAAGGCAGCATGGTTGCATCTGTAGCATTTTTCTTCATGCCTTCGTACGCTTTATGTATATCATAATTACGAATGTTCTTTCTCCAGGCATCAAGAAACACAATGGTAGAATGAAATCCGTGCATTGCCGGATTATCCTTAAATAGCAGTGGAAACTGGGGCATCCATCCACTTTGCTCATACATTTTTACATATGAGTCCAGCATGTCGGACTGCTTTTCAGGATCTAAAATCATACGTAACGGATGGTGAGTCAGATAAGAATCCCATACCCAGTCATCCACGTAGAAATCACGATCCGATTCATGTACCTTCTGATCGTAAGCACTGTAATATCTGCCTTCTTCACTGATGTTTATCATGCGTTCATAGGTACGATATAATGAGGTGTAGAAGGTTCGGCGTTGTGCTTCTGTTCCGCCTTTAATTTCAATGCGGGATAACGCTCCCTGCCACGTTTCTTTCCCTTTTTGAGCCAATGTGTTAAAATCCCAATCAGGAATCTCCTGTTTTAAATTTCTCTTTGCCTGTTCATGTTCTAAAAACGAAATGGCATATTTAAAATGTACAGGTTTATTGTTTTCAGAAAATTCCAGCCATAATTCAGAATTATCTTCTGATTTCGATTTAATTATCTTAAAAGGTTGGTTGAACTCCCCGGCCATAAAGGCTTTCATTCCTTCAAAATTCTCAACTGCAGATATAGTATTTTCATTAGTAACTTCCCACATGCCAGGATGGACAGTATGAAATTTTAAAAGTCTATCTTTCTGTGCAGGAAAGGCGAAGATAAAAAAGCCTGCTTTATTTCCTGGTGTAAATTCTACAGTTATCTCGTCATCTATTAAATAAGTAGAATAGTAATGTGGTTCAATGCTTTCCAGATCATGATCATAAGTTTGCCGTTCATTCCATGTATCGTTTTCAGGATTGCCGGTTCCGGGAAGTACACCAAAAAGTGGAGGTTGCCGGTGTGAGGATAATGTAAGTGGGAAAAAATCAATTTGGTCATCCAGATAATCGGTTCTGATGGGATGCATGCGTATCATCTGATTGGGTAAATGAATCAAAGGACGCGTAGGTTGTAACAGATGTCCCACATTCCCAATTGTCGGATCAACATATTCAAGATTTGATTTCTTCGGAGGGGTTGACTGACAGCTGACTAATAAGTATAAAAGAAAAGACAGGTACCCTAAATGATGAAACTTCATGGTTTATTTACTTTTGTTTTTTATCGATTCAATATCAGAGAAACTATTTCTTAAAATCTTTTTTGTTAAAAATACGCTGATTACCTGAATGATGTTAGCTATATTTTAACTGATTTCTCAAATTAATTGGCTAATTCATTTTTTAAACCGCTCCTACTTATAAAATTAGGTGACATCATAACTTCTTATGTCATGATTGTTGAAAAAATGAAAACGTGATTCCTTAAAAAAATTGTACATTTATCAATCTCGGATAATTTAAAAACAATTTAAGGTTGTAAAAAATAATCAGATTTTATTAATTGGCTTCGAGTTAAGATTTATAATAGATATTAGTTAATAGATTTTATTTGTATTAAAAGATGAAAAAGAAGGGTATATTATTTTTAGCAACAGTTCTGTTCTTGTTGCCTTCCCTGGCAAACGATTCATTGATAAACGCGCAGGTTTCTTCTTCCATTAAAGGAATTGTCTTTCATGATAAAAATGAAAATGGCATTTATGATTCCGGTGACAAACCACTAAAGGATATTGCTGTTTCAAATGGCCGTGATGTAGTGACTACCAATAAAAAAGGTGAGTATGCACTTCCGCTTCGGGATAATGCAGCAACATTTGTAATCAAGCCACGTAACTGGTCAATCCCTGTGGATGAAAATCAAATTCCCCGATTTTATTATATGCATAGTACAGCCGGTGTTACAGGTACAAAGTATGATGGCCTTGCACCCACTGGCAACCTTCCGGAATCAGTTGATTTTCCGTTGCTTCCTTCAAAGGAGCCGGATAAAATAAAAGCCTTGATATTTGGAGATACCCAGCCACGGAATAATCAGGAAATATATTTTATGTCGAAAGATGTAATTCCGGAACTTATAGACTCTGATGCAGATTTTGGCGTTACACTGGGTGATATAGTTTTTGATGATCTGAGTATTTATGATCACCTTATTGAAAGCCTGTCGCCTATAGGAATACCAATGTGGTATGTGGCAGGAAATCATGATTTCGATTATACCGGCAGTAATAGTGTAGATGCCAGAGGAACCTGGTACAATACATTTGGCCCTTCGTGGTATTCTTTTAGCCATGGTCCTGCGCATTTTATAGTGCTCGATAATATACGGTGGGTGGTTGAAGATGATAAACGAT
>DASRQG010000513.1:0-8265 GCA_035645995.1 Mariniphaga sp.
GTACTCGAAGTAATCCGGAAAACCAACAGGGCAATTGTGGAAGGCGTGAACCTGGTTAAAAAACATACCAAACCTAATGCGAATAATCCGCAAGGAGGTATCGTTGAACAGGAAGCTGCTATTCACATTTCAAACCTTATGTTGATTGATCCGAAAACAGGGGAACGTACCAGGATTGGCCGTCGCCCTGATGATAATACAGGAAAATTAGTTCGTTATTCCAAAAAATCAGGAGAGGAGATTAAATAATGGCATACGTACCAGCTTTAAAAACAAAATATCAGGAAGAAGTAGTCCCTGCTTTAAAGGAAAAATTTAGCTACTCTTCAGTGATGCAGGTTCCACGACTTGAAAAGATAATCCTTAATCAGGGCGTTGGAGCAGCAATTGCCGATAAAAAAATTATTGATGTTGCTACTACTGAAATGACAATGATTTCCGGTCAAAAAGCTGTTCAAACGCTTTCGAAAAAAGATATTTCTAATTTTAAGTTAAGGAAGAAAATGCCTATTGGTGTAAGGGTAACTTTACGCCGCGACAGGATGTATGAGTTCCTCGACAGACTGATTTCGGCAGCATTGCCGCGTATCCGCGACTTCCGTGGTATTGAAAGTAAAATGGACGGACGTGGAAATTATACTTTAGGGATTCCTGAACAAATTGTTTTCCCGGAAATAGTACTTGATAAAGTAAATAAAATTAACGGGATGAATATAACCTTTGTTACTACAGCTAAAACCGATGAAGAAGGTTTTGCCCTGCTGAAAGAACTTGGGTTACCATTTAAAAATGTAAAAAAGAACTGATAAATGGCAAAAGAATCAATGAAAGCCCGCGAAGTGAAAAGGGCAAAACTGGTTGATAAATACGCCGAAAAAAGAGCCCGGCTAAAAGCTGAGGGTGATTGGGAAGGTCTGCAGAAATTGCCGAAAAATTCTTCTAAAGTACGTTTGCATAATAGATGTAAGCTTACAGGAAGACCTAAAGGCTATATGCGCCAATTTGGAATCAGCAGGATTAACTTCCGTGAAATGGCTTCAAATGGTTTAATCCCTGGAGTTAAAAAAGCAAGTTGGTAATTGTTAAAGACGGAATAATGAGTAAAGTATCAGATCCAATAGCAGATTATCTGACAAGGGTGCGCAACGCTATCCTTGCCAAACATAGGGTGGTTGATATTCCTGCTTCGAATTTGAAAAAAGAAATAACTAAAATCTTAAAGGATAAAGGTTATATTCTGAATTACAAATTCGAGGATGAGCAGAATTTCCAGGGTAATATTAAGATTGCTCTTAAGTACCATCCCGAATCGAAAGTGTCTGCAATAAAAGGTTTAAAAAGAATTAGCAAACCTGGTTTACGCCAGTATTGCACACACGAAGATATACCGCGCGTTTTGAATGGCCTCGGAATTGCCATTATTTCTACTTCTAAAGGTATTATTACCGATAAAGAAGCAAGAGATATGAATGTAGGCGGTGAAGTATTGTGTCACGTGTATTAAAAAAGGAACAGGTCATGTCAAGAATAGGTAAATTACCGATTGAAATACCATCAGGAGTTGAAGTTAAATTTAATGATGACCGTAAGGTTATTGTTAAAGGCCCTCTTGGTGAGTTACAACAAAAAGTTTCTCCTGAAATTGAGGTGGAAATTAAAGACAACCAGGTTACTTTTAATCGTTTGGGTGAAACAAAAAATCATAAGTCATTACATGGGCTTTACCGTTCATTGGTAAACAATATGGTTATTGGCGTTTCCAAAGGGTTCGAAGTGAAACTAGAATTAGTGGGTGTTGGTTATCGTGCAGAATTGATGCCGAACAATGTCCTCGACCTGGTTCTGGGATTCTCACACCATACTTACCTGCAACTTCCTCCTGAAGTGAAAGTAGAAGCAAAATCTGATAAGAGAAGTAATCCTACTATTACACTTCGGTGTATCGACAAACAATTAATAGGTCATATTGCAGCTAAAATTCGTTCGCTACGTAAACCTGAACCATATAAAGGTAAAGGTATTAAATTTGATGGCGAAGTATTGAGACGTAAGGCTGGTAAAGCTGCTGCTAAATAATTTTTGAAAAATCAGGTATTATGGCATTAACAAAAATAGAAAGGCGAAACAGAATTAAGAACCGGGTACGGAAAATAGTTACCGGTTCAGCCGAGCGCCCGCGTCTGAGTGTATTTAGAAGTAACAAAGAAATATATGCCCAACTTATCGATGACAATAAAGCTGTTACTCTAGTTGCTGCATCATCTACTGAAAAAGATGTTGCTTCTCAAAGTGGCAGCAAAACTGAAAAAGCAGCTTTGGTTGGTAAACTAATTGCTCAAAAGGCAAAAGATGCCGGCATCGAAAATGTTGTGTTCGACAGAAATGGTTACTTATATCATGGTAGAGTTAAACAATTAGCAGACGCAGCCCGTGAAGGCGGCCTTAAATTTTGATATAAATTATGGCGACAATAAGTAAAAAAGTTAAAACAAGTGACCTCGATTTAAAAGACAGGTTGGTAGCCATTAATCGTGTAACCAAGGTTACCAAAGGTGGACGTACCTTCAGCTTTTCTGCCATCGTTGTAGTTGGAAACGAAGATGGTATAGTTGGTTGGGGGCTTGGTAAAGCAAGCGAAGTTACCACTGCAATTGCGAAAGGAGTTGAGGCTGCTAAAAAGAATTTGGTAAAGATTCCAATTCTTCATGGAACAATCCCGCATGGACAAACTGCCCGTTTTGGTGGTGCAGATGTCTTACTTAAACCTGCAAGATCAGGTACAGGAGTTAAGGCTGGTGGTGCGATGCGTGCTGTTCTTGAAAGTGTTGGAATCACCGATATTCTTGCTAAGTCTAAAGGTTCTTCCAACCCACACAACCTTGTTAAAGCAACAATGGAGGCATTGCTCGAATTGAGAGATGCTCAAACTGTTGCTCAACATAGAGGGGTTTCATTGGAAAAAGTTTTTAAAGGATAACTCATTATGGCTAAAATAAAAATTACACAGGTAAAAAGCAGCATCGGTTCAACAAAGAGGCAAAAAGCTACGCTTGAAGCTCTTGGATTAAGAAAGCTTAATCAAACTGTTGAACATGAAGCTACCAAGGAAATTACCGGTATGGCCGGTAAATTGAGTCATTTAGTAAGAGTTGAAGAAGTATAACACGATTCAAAATAAAATTATGGATTTAAGTACATTAAAGCCTGCCAAGGGGTCCACAAAAAAAACAAAACGTATTGGACGTGGACAAGGTTCAGGCCACGGAGGCACTTCTACACGTGGCCATAAAGGCCAGAAATCCAGGTCCGGGTACTCTAAAAAAATTGGTTTCGAAGGTGGTCAAATGCCCCTTCAGAGGGTTGTTCCCAAATCGGGTTTTAAAAATTTTAACCGCGTTGAATATAAAGCTATTAACCTGGATGTTTTACAACATGTTTCTCAAAAATTAGACACAACATCTATCGACTTAAATGCTTTAATTTCTGCCGGCATCGCTTCAAAAAATGATAGGATAAAAATTTTAGGTGGAGGTACTATAGATAAAAAACTGGATGTAAAAGCCCATGCTTTTTCTAAGAGTGCAAAAGAAGCGATCGAGAAACTTGAAGGATCAACCGAAATACTTTAAACTAGAATGAAACGTTTTATTGAGACCCTAAAGAATATTTATAAGATAGAAGATCTAAGAATACGTATCGGAACCACACTGTTTTTTATTTTAATCTACAGGTTGGGATCATTCGTATCACTGCCGGGAGTCGATCCTGCTCAATTACAAAACCTGAAAAATCAAACAGCCGACGGTTTGCTCGGCTTGATTGATATGTTTTCAGGAGGAGCGTTCTCTCAGGCTTCCATCTTTGCTTTAGGAATTATGCCGTATATCTCGGCTTCTATTGTAATTCAATTATTGGGAATTGCAGTACCCTATTTCCAGAGGTTGCAGAAAGAGGGTGAGTCGGGACGAAGGAAGATTAATCAAATTACACGTTATCTAACTGTTGTAATTCTTTTATTTCAGGCTCCGGCATATTTAACTAACCTGCATTTCCAACTGCCCGATTCAGCCTTTGCTTTGAAAGGAGCATTGTTTACTGTATCGTCTGTTATTATTCTAACAGCAGGTTCAATGTTTGTGATGTGGTTGGGTGAAAGAATTACTGATAAAGGAATCGGTAATGGTATTTCACTCATTATCATGATTGGAATCATTGCACAGTTGCCACAGTCGGTAGTGCAGGAATTTGCTTCCCGTGTAAATCAACAGGGAGGTGGATTAGTAATGTTTCTGATAGAGTTTGTTATTTTGTTTTTGGTTTTCATGGCATCTATTCTGCTGGTTCAGGGAACCCGCAGGATTCCGGTGCAATATGCAAAGCGAATTGTGGGTAACAAACAGTATGGTGGTGTACGTCAGTACATCCCGCTAAAAGTAAATGCTGCAGGTGTTATGCCAATTATTTTTGCCCAGGCAATTATGATGGTGCCTATCACTCTGGTAGGCGTAGCTAATTCTGAAAATCTTAGTGGTGTTGCGGCTGCTTTATCTAACATTACGGGTTTTTGGTATAATTTTACGTTGTTTATGTTGGTGGTTGCATTCACATATTTTTATACTGCAATCACTATCAATCCAACGCAGATGGCAGAGGATATGAAGAAAAATGGTGGTTTTATCCCGGGTGTTAAACCCGGTAAACGTACTGTTGAATTCCTAGACACTGTGATGTCAAGGATTACATTACCAGGGTCAATTTTCCTTGGTATTATTACGATCCTGCCTGCGTTTGCTATGATCTTAGGTGTGAATCAATCATTCGCATATTTCTTCGGGGGGACTTCATTGTTGATCCTCGTAGGTGTGGTGCTTGATACTTTGCAGCAAATAGAAAGTCACCTTCTTATGCGTCATTATGATGGCCTGACTAAATCGGGAAGAATAAAAGGACGTGCCGGGGGTGGTATTTAGTTTAAATGAATGTCTTTTAAATCATTAATTAGGAGATAGATGTTATGCAAAATGAATTGCTTGTTTTATCTTTGCAGAAAAAATTAAGTAATTAATTAGTATAACATCTGAAATAAAAAGGGAAAGGTATTTCTTTTATGGCGAAACAGTCTTCAATTGAACAAGATGGAACAATTATAGAGGCATTGTCGAATGCAATGTTTCGTGTTGAACTGGAAAATGGGCATGTGATTACAGCCCACATTTCAGGAAAGATGCGAATGCATTACATAAAAATATTGCCTGGAGATAAAGTTAAAGTAGAAATGTCTCCTTATGATTTAACAAAAGGCAGGATAACGTTTAGGTATAAAAATTAATTTATATATTTAATGAAAACGCGAGTTTCAATTAAAAAGCGAAGTGCTGATTGCAAAATCGTACGCAGAAAAGGGCGCTTATATGTGATTAATAAAAAGAACCCTAAGTTTAAACAACGTCAAGGGTAATAATTAATCTGATTAAAAATAATTGTATGGCGAGAATAGTTGGTGTAGATATACCAGATAATAAAAGGGGTGAGGTAGCTCTTACCTATATATATGGCATTGGTCGCAGCAGGGCTAACAAGGTGCTTAAAGATGCCGGTGTTGATCCTGAAATGAAAGTCCAGGAATGGAATGATGACCAGTTTTCTGCTATCCGTGAAGCTATAAACAATCAGTTTAAAGTAGAAGGAGAACTTCGTTCAGAAGTGCAGATGAACATTAAACGATTAATGGATATTGGTTGTTACCGTGGCATCCGCCACCGTATTGGTTTACCGGTAAGGGGACAAAGTACCAAAAATAATGCCCGTACCCGTAAAGGAAAACGTAAAACGGTTGCGAACAAAAAAATGGCCACTAAATAAGGTATTTGAATTATGGCAAAAAAAACAGGATCAAGTAAAAAAAGAGTTGTTGTTGTGGAAGCCAATGGTATGGCCCACGTGCATTCTTCTTTTAATAACATCATTGTTACTCTTACCAATATGAATGGAGAAGTCATCTCCTGGTCATCTGCTGGTAAAAAAGGTTTCCGCGGTTCAAAGAAGAATACTCCTTATGCAGCACAGGTGGCATCGGAAGAGTGTTCGAAAACCGCTTATGATCTCGGTTTAAGAAAAGTAAAAGTGTATGTTAAAGGCCCGGGTAATGGTCGTGAATCTGCTATCAGAGCAATGGCTACCGTAGGTATTCAGGTTACTGAAATTGTTGATGTAACTCCACTGCCTCACAATGGTTGCAGGCCTCCAAAAAGAAGACGTGTATAATTTTAAAAGAAAAAGGTAATGGCTAGATATATAGGACCAAAGTCTAAAATTGCCCGTAAATTCGGTGAACCAATATTTGGGCCGGACAAAGTATTCGAACATAAAAATTACCCTCCGGGAATGCATGGAATGTCTGCCCGCAGGAGAAAAGTTTCTGAGTATGGTGTTCAGCTTAAGGAAAAACAAAAAGTAAAGTATACTTATGGTGTTTTGGAAAAACAATTCCGGAATATGTTTGAAAAAGCTGCTGCCTCAACAGGTATCACCGGTGTGGTTCTGCTGCAATTACTTGAGTCAAGACTCGATAATGTAGTTTACCGTCTGGGAATCGCAAAGACACGTGATGCTGCACGCCAGTTTGTAACACATAAACATATTGTGGTTAACGGTGAGATTGTAAGTATACCATCATATCAGGTTAAAGCTGGCGATGTTGTGGGTGTTCGTGAACGCTCAAAAGCAATGGAAGAAATTACAGATTCTTTGCAATCGCGCAGAAGTACCCGCTATCAGTGGCTGGAATGGGATAACGACCAAATGGCCGGAAAGTTCCTTAACATTCCTGAACGCGAAGAAATACCTGAAAATATCAAAGAACAACTTATCGTAGAGTTGTATTCAAAATAAAAATTTACTAAGGTTATTATGGCAATATTAGCATTCCAAAAACCCGAAAAGGTGATTATGATAGAGTCCGACAATAAAGTCGGTAAATTTGAGTTCCGCCCGCTGGAGCCAGGTTATGGTATAACCATTGGTAATGCTCTGCGCCGGATACTTCTGTCATCGCTAGAGGGATATGCAATCACTACTGTGAAAATAGAAGGAGTAGACCACGAATTTTCTACGATTAAGGGTGTAATAGAAGATGTTACAGATATCATTCTTAATCTTAAACAGGTTCGGTTTAAAAATGAAGTAGAAGATTTCGAAAATGAAAAAGTTACAGTTTCCTTAACCGGACAGGAAGAATTTACTGCTGGCGACATCAATAAATTTATGACCGGATTTAAGGTTCTTAACCCTGAATTGGTCATTTGTCGAATGGAACCTGATGTTAAAATTCACATGGAACTTACAATCAATAAAGGACGTGGATATATTCCGGCTGTTGAAAATAAACAGGAGGATGCGGAATTTGGTGTTATTGCCATTGATTCCATATATACACCAATTAAGAAGGTACAGTATTCTGTTGAAAACTTCAGGGTGGAGCAAAAAACTGATTATGAAAAACTAGTTCTCGAAATCGCCACCGATGGTTCTATCCATCCAAAGGACGCTCTGAAAGAGGCTGCTAAAATTCTTATTTACCATTTCATGTTGTTTTCAGATGAGAAAATTACACTTGATTCGGATGAGAAATTTGCAAATGAAGAATTCGATGAGGAAGTATTGCACATGAGGCAATTGCTAAAAACTAAACTCGTCGATCTCGACCTTTCCGTCAGAGCACTGAACTGCTTGAAAGCTGCTGATGTTGATACATTAGGCGACTTGGTTACTTATAACCGGAACGATTTGCTTAAGTTCAGAAACTTTGGTAAAAAGTCACTTACCGAACTGGATGACCTTCTTGATAACATGGGGTTAAGTTTTGGAATGGATATCAGTAAGTATAAACTTGACAAGGAATAACAGGTAATGAGACATAATAAGAAAATAAATCATTTAGGCCGCACCAGTTCACACCGTAAGGCATTGTTGTCGAACATGGCCAGCTCGCTTATTGCTAGCAAACGTATTTCTACAACATTGGCCAAAGCTAAAGCATTACGGACTTATGTTGAACCGTTAATTACAAAGGCTAAAGACGATAGTACACATTCTCGCAGGGTTGTTTTTAGTCATCTGCAGAATAAGGAAGTTGTATCCGAATTGTTTCGTGATGTAGCTGTTCGTGTAGCTGACCGTCCAGGTGGGTATACACGCATCCTTCGCACAGGAAATCGCTTAGGTGATAATGCAGAAATGTGCATTATTGAATTGGTTGATTATAAT
>DASRQG010000514.1:0-2141 GCA_035645995.1 Mariniphaga sp.
GGCTACAGTAAACCAATTACTCTGAATTCCGGACCTTTCTTAAGGTCGCATGTAAGAATTAACCTCTAAGTTGTCATGCGAAAATATCATGTCAGATTTCCGAAGGTGTTTGTAGAATGCGAACCAGGCACGTTTCACACATAAATCACATCTTCCCATTTTGTCGGTCGCGAAATAACAATTATACACTTGAGTGCCTTAATTATTTTATTCAATGAGGCGGGCATGAACTTTAAAAAAGATGTGCCCCATCTGATTGTCTATCTGCGCGATGTGGCCGACTATCAGGTAGTGAGGGATTATCTATCCGAAATGGCCTTCGAAATTCCAACTGTCATTGTACATGCTCCCGTCTGCCGACCCGAATGGCTCATAGAAATGGAATGCATTGCTTTAAAAAACACTGTTGATAAAAGATTTGCAGAGTTTTAGTGGCAGTAACATGTATTTATTTCCTGTCCAAATTTTGTCGCAGAGTACAAATTTACCTATATTTGGTGGTATGTTTTATTAAAAAACAGTGGTGCCATGGAAAAAATTACTTTAAGTCTGCATAATGCCTCTTTAAAGAAGCAAATTAAGGAATATGCGCAAAAAAGGGGAATGACTATTTCCGGTATTGTAGAGAATTATCTACATAATTTGATCAAAATCGAGCAGCAAAGCCTCAAAAACAAGAATGAACTACCTGCAGGGCTGAATTCGCTGTTGGATGGCATTGAGGTCCATGAGGACTTGCAAAAAAAAGAGTATAAATTATTAAGAGATGAAATGTATGGCAGTCGTGGTAAATAAAACCCTACAGGTTCTCCTGGATGTTAATGTCTGCATAGACTTAATTGTCAATCGCTCTATTTCACCCCCAATAAAAAAGAAGCTTTTTTCTGTTGTAATACAAAACGAAATAGAGGTATATGTTCCGGCATTTTCAATTGATACGATTTTCTATATACTCAATAGTTCTATGAAGATTGATAAACTGCAAGCAAAAAATGCCATTCAGAAACTCTTAAAATTCACCAAACTGCTCCATACATCTGATGAATCCATTCAGCTGGCTTTTTTATCCAATTTTTCTGATTTTGAAGATGGATTAATTAATTCGCTGGCTGAAACCAATAATATGGATGCAATCATTACCGGAAACATTCCGGATTTTTCAAAATCGAACTTGCCAGTTTTCAGGCCGGCCGATTTCATTTCACGCTTCTCCTAAAAAATGCGAACAGTTTAGATGAACGGAAAATAATTCGGACATTTTTTTAGTAACAAATATTTTATTCTAAATTTGTACCGTAACAAAAACAAACAAGGTGAATACAAACATGTCAAATATCCTTTTCAACGTGGTCGTCGTGGTGGTCGTGGGATTTTTGTGTATTCACCGCAGATAAAGGATTGTAATTATTTTAATAATAAAAACCCTGTCGGTGATAAACCGGCAGGGTTTTCTGTTTTTATTAACCTCCATAAAAAGACGAAAGATGAAGCATTCAGGCGCAGAAATCATTATTCACTTACTCGAACAAAAGGGAATAACAACCATTGCAGGCATCCCGGGTAGTGCCAACCTACCATTGTACAGGGCATTGCACGATAGCTCCATTAAACACATATTGGCGCGCCACGAACAGGGGGCCGGCTTTATTGCTCAGGGTATGGCCCGTAGTACAGGCAATACCGCCGTATGCTTTGCAACATCAGGGCCAGGCGCTACAAACCTGCTTACAGCTATTGCCGATGCAAAACTGGACTCCATTCCCCTGGTTGCCATTACCGGACAGGTGTCTACAACAGTGATGGGGACCAACGCTTTTCAGGAAATAGACACCTACGGACTCACAATCCCCATTTCAAAACACAACTTTCTGGTGCGTTCAGCTGCGGAACTGCTTGAAATAATTCCTCTTGCGTTTTTTATTGCCGAGTCAGGAAGACGCGGCCCTGTAGTTATTGATGTGCCAAAGGACATTCAGTTACAGGAATGTGAATTTGACCAATGGCGCACATATACTTTCGAGGAGAAAGAGTTTTACACAGATGGAAATTTAAAAAGCCTGCACCAGTGGAACGACACGGGACCGGAAAATCCACTTGCCGACGAGATATATACTTTCTTCTCAGAGAAAGGAGATACGCTC
>DASRQG010000515.1:0-20538 GCA_035645995.1 Mariniphaga sp.
TATTCAGATTGATATTGAGCTTCATCGTATTTCATATGAGTTGGGTGATGTTAATGTACTGGCGTTACAGGCAGATAAAAACGTTACTTCAACAGAAATGGGTATAGTTCAATTACAGCCTGAGAATATTGAATCGTTACCAGTATTATTTGGTGAAGCTGACATTTTAAAAGTACTGCAGTTAACTGCAGGAGTAAAGCCTGTCGGTGATGGAAACTCCGGATTTCATGTACGGGGTGGGGGAGTTGATCAAAATCTTATACTTCTTGATGAAGCTCCGGTTTATGGTGCATCGCATCTGTTGGGGTTTTTCTCGGTTTTTAATTCTGAAGCAATTAAAAACGGAACTTTAATGAAGGGTAGTGTTCCTGCCGAGTTTGGTGGCCGGGCCTCTTCTGTACTGGATATCAGAATGAAGGAAGGCAATCTCAAAAAAACAGGTGTGAAAGGAGGGGTATTATAAACTCAACCAGATTAAAGCAGAACCGGGTGATAAATTTAAACTGACAGTAGATGTCGATGGTGCAGTTTATTCTGCAGAAACAATAGTTCAGCAGTCGGTGGATATAGATACCATAAGCTATAGCTATTATACGGGCGACAGTTTTTTCAGGCCTGGTTACCGGTTTAATGTCGCATTTAAAGATCCACCCGGCAAAAAGAATTATTATCGAATCAGGGTATCCAAAAATGGTTTTCTGTTTGTCAGGCAGGCTGATTTAGTGGTTTTTGATGATACCGATTTGGATGGTAGACTAATAACTGTCAGGTTGCATAATCAATATTATCTTAAAAAAGGAGCGTTTGTTGTAATTGAGTTATTAGCAATAGACAGACAGGCATGGGAATATTTTACTTCACTTAATGATATATTAAATGCCGGCCCTGGTTCTCCTGCTCCGGCTAATCCGGTATCAAGTTTTTCTAATGGTGCAATGGGTTAGTTTTATGCATGGTCATACAGTAGAAAATTAGTTCATGTTGATTAGAAGTTTCTTATTGAAGTTGATATTATTCCTGCCATATATTTTGTATCATCGTTGTTACAGGGTAACTTAGTAGTTTTATATGAATTTTAGAGGAGTTTTGTTTTTATCGGCTTGAATTAACATTAGTTCTGCTGAAACGAGCTTAATATTGATACCATTTGAGGCGATGAAAATTCATAATACAAGTTCCATAAAAACACTATAAAAAAATTTCACTTATGAAAATTACAACAATAATTGAAAATCTTGTATATCAACCCAAGCTCGTATCGGAACATGGTCTTTCTGTTTATATTGATACCGGCCGAAAAAGAATCCTCTTCGATACAGGCCAAAGCTCAGCTTTTCATTCAAACGCAAAAGTACTTGGCATTGATTTAAGTGCAGTAGATGCATTGGTAATAAGTCATGGTCATTATGATCACACGGGAGGATTAAATACTTTTCTGAAGGTTAACAATACTGCTCCTGTATATTTAAAAAAGGAAGTTCTTAACAAGAAATATAATAACAGCGGGAAGTTTATTGGAATTCCTGCAATACCGGAAGAATTCAGGCACCGGCTTCATTTTGTTGAAGATATGTTAGAGATTGATGATGGAATCTATATAATGCCCCATATTCCAATAAATTATCCGGTTGATACCAGCTTCAATTACTTTTTTACTGACAAAGGAGAAGGAATGGTAAATGATCTTTTTGAAGATGAATTATTTATGGCAATTACTAATGATAACAATCTGTCTGTATTAAGCAGTTGCTCTCATCGTGGAATTACAAATATACTGGATGAAGCACAAAACCGGTTCAAGATGCCAGTACATCTGGTTTCAGGAGGATTTCATCTTAAAAATGCCACTGCTGAGCACGTGTACACTGTGACTGAATACCTGAAACAGTTAAATCCGGACCATATTGGAATTTGTCATTGTACAGGGATAGAAAATTACCCAAAAATGGTTATTGAAAATGGCAATAATGTATTTTACAATTATACCGGTAATATTTTTAAAATTTAACGCGGAGTTTTAGAGACTTTATTCATTGCCCTGACTTTTGAACAATGATTATGATGAGCTATGATATCATTTTTCTGAGTATCAGGCAAATTATTGAACCACTTGAATTTTTCTTCAAAAGTTAAATCAGAAACCACTTTAACAGGACAATCTTTTAATCTTTCACCCCAGGGGCATTCATAAAGATTACCATAAAATACAAGATACTTCATTGTTCAGAATGTTAGATGATCTTTGTTAGTACCAAAACACCATCGGTCTTTTTAGGTTCATAATTTTGACTAAATTTTTTCTTACCTTATGATAATAATTTTTCAACCCTCAATGTAAGATTTTGTTGTAGTAATAAGACATAAACTATTGTTATCATGAAAAGAGTCCACTTTAAAAAATTAGATGCATTTGCAACCAGAAATTCGAACGGTAATCCGGCAGGCTGTGTTTTTTTAAAGGATCAAAATGATTTATCAGGGCCTGAAATGTTGCAGGTTGCAAAAGAATTAAAAGGCTTTGTAAGCGAAGTTGGATATATTACAAAGTTCAATGATGAAGAATATAATTTTAAATACTATTCCTCAGAACGGGAACTTGATTTTTGTGGTCATGTAACCATTGCAACAATGTATGATATTGCTCAGTCCGAAACAGGTTCTGCCAGAAAAAATTATATTATCAACACCAATAGGGGAAAGTTAAAGGTAGAAAACAGGATAGATGCAGAGAATGCTGTTTTTATTATGTCGCCTGAGCCTGTATATAAAGATAATTTTCCGAATAGAACTATAATAGCTGAAAAATTAAAAATAAATGAGAATGAAATGGACAGTCATCCTATTTCAATTATAAATGCCGGCCTCAATACACTGATAGTACCTATTCGTAATTTAGACGGTATTCTCAATATAGCTCCGGAACTTGAGGAATTGAATAATTTTTGTGTTTCATCGGGCATCGATATTATTGAAGTTTTCTGTACTGAAGTATATGATTCATCCAATAAATACCGGACAAGAGTTTTTGCCCCAACTTTCGGTTATATTGAAGATCCTGCTACCGGATCTGGCAATTCAGCTTTTGGATATTACCTTATAAAAAATGGGATGTGGAAGGATGGAACCATTAATATAGAACAAAATGGTGAAAAGGAAAGATATAACCTGGTGCAGTTGCAACAACAACATGATGATAAAAATAATATTCGTGTTTGGTTCGGAGGGGGAGCCATTACAAGAATTGAGGGGGAGTATTTGATTAATTAATATAAGAGTTGATTAATATTAAGACTATGATTAATACAATGAAATGATCGCCCATTGCTTATTCATAGTTCTATGAATGTTTCAAAACAATTAGTGGTGAGTCTGATTATTTTTTTACTTTCCGATGCAGAAATTCTTAAAAATATGCCCTAATACTTCGTCGGTTGAAACTTCGCCTGTTATTTCTGACAGATAATGAAGGCATTCACGAATATCCTGTGCTAAAAAATCTCCTGTAATGCCATTATGGAGCCCTTCCAGAACTCTCACAATCGCTCCGTGGGCGTTTTTCAGCACTTCGTAATGGCGTGCATTGGTAACAATCACATCCTCCTCATTATACGCGTTAGCATTAATTGCCTGCACCATAAGGTTGATTAGAACATCAAGGTTCTTTCTTTCTTTGGCAACCATAAATACAAGCTGTTCTTGCTTACCTAATTCCAGTGCTTCTAACGATTCAATTGTTTGTGGTTTACCAGCATCAATTTTATTTGCAACAATTATTAACTGTTGTCCTACGGAAATTCTTTTACGAATCTTATTAATACGTTTTTCAATAACTTCAAAAGCATTTTGGGTGTCTACAACCAGCAATACAACTGCTGCTTCACTCAGCTTATGGTATGTGCGTTCTATCCCTAAGCTTTCAATTTTATCGAGGGTATCCCTGATACCTGCTGTATCGAAAAATCGAAATGCAGTACCATGTATGTTTACCACATCCTCAATTACATCACGGGTAGTACCATGTATATCAGATACAATAGCTTTGTCTTCATTTAATAATGAATTCAATAAAGTAGATTTCCCCACATTTGTTTCCCCTACAATAGCCACCGGAATACCATTCTTTATGGCATTACCCAACTGGAAGGAATCCTTTAATTTCCGCAATAGTTTTTCTACCTTTTCTGCCAGGTCATGTAATTGGGTACGATCAGCAAACTCAACATCTTCTTCTGCAAAATCAAGTTCCAGTTCAACCATTGCCGTGAAATGAAGCAGTTGATCCCGAAGGTTTCCTATTTCAGTTGAGAATCCACCACGCATCTGATTGATGGCAAGTCGGTGTGCTGCAGCATTCGACGATGAAATTACATCGGCCACTGCTTCCGCTTGAGAAAGGTCCATTTTGCCATTCAGGAAAGCACGTTGTGTAAACTCACCAGGACGCGCTAATCGTGCTCCTTTCTCCACCAGTAATTCAAGTATTCGTTGTTGAATATAATCCGAACCATGACAGGAAATCTCAACAATATCTTCTCCTGTGAACGAATGTGGAGCACGAAAAATTCCTGCCACTACTTCATCAAGTATTTGTCCATCGTAAATTATATTTCCGTAATGAAGAGTGTTGGCACTTTGATCAGTGAGTTTTTTATTTATTTTCGGGCTCTGAAATATTTTATCTGCAATGGTCAGGGCATCAGCTCCCGATAATCGAATAACTGCTAAAGCACCGGTTCCCGGAGAGGTTGAAATGGCACAAATTGTAGACTGATCGAGCATAGTTGCATGTTTTGTGCAAATATATATGAATTATTTTGAATCGATTTAAGCAGAATTGCTAATAGAATTGTTAAAAGGGTTATGGATTTACTCGTAAAAGAAACAGCCGAAATCATAAAAGAGTCGAAATTCACTATTGCCTTCACAGGTGCAGGCATTTCGGTCGAAAGTGGAATTCCTCCTTTTCGGGGAGAGGATGGCTTGTGGAACAAGTATAACCCTGAAGTGCTCGACCTTGGATATTATCATAACAATCCGGAAGAGTGCTGGCAGTATATACGTGAAATATTTTATGATTTCTTTGCAGATGCCAAACCTAATAAAGCCCATCAGGTTCTGGCACGTATGGAGCAGGAAGGCATGCTGCAGGCTGTTGTTACACAAAATATTGATAATCTTCATCAGCAGGCAGGAAATAAGGTGGTGCATGAATTTCATGGTAATTCAAAACGTCTTATCTGTCGTAAATGTAATGAGGTATATGATGTTCGAAACTTCGATTTGAAGAACATACCTCCTCGATGTAAGGGTGATAATGAAATTCTGAAACCCGATTTTATTTTCTTTGGAGAAGGAATTTCTACTGCAGCTTTTGAAGACTCTTTTTCTGATGCCGAAAAATGTGAAGTTTGTATTATAATCGGCTCTACGGGTGAAGTCACACCTGCATCCTTTGTGCCACGTACAGCAAAACAAAATGGTGCTACCATCATAGAAATTAATCCCTCTGAATCGCTATTCACCGACTCCATTACTGATTTTCATCTCCAGGGTAGTGCAGGCAAGATTTTGGAAAAACTGGAACGATTTCTGTTTTGAAAGTTGAAAACCAAATAACTAATTGAAAATTTATAAATAAACGATGAATTTATTGAATACATACATATGCAAAATTTGTGGGAATAATAAAGGAAACAGAATTTATCATGCAAAAGAAATGATGCTTGGCTTAAAGCATGAGTTCGTGTATTTTGAATGTTCGGAATGTGAGTGCCTTCAGATAGCTGATATCCCTGAAAATATTGGAGATTATTATCCTTCACACTATTATAGTTTTAAAAAGGTAAAAAATAAATGGCTTAAGAACTTATCCGATTCTTTAGTTAAACAAAAAACTAAAGCAAGTATTTTACCTTTACCTCACCTTGCCGGATTTCTATTCACAGAGATCGTTCCTTCAAAACATGTAAAATTCCTGAAGGGGATTATAAATAATGTGAATGATCGTATTCTGGATGTAGGATGCGGTAACGGACAAAAGTTTTTGTTTCCGTTGTTTCATGCCGGATTTAAAAATGTAGAGGGTTGTGATCCATTTCTTGAAAAAAGTGAAGTAGATGCTCATGGACCAAATCTTTATAAAAAAGAATTGACAAAAATGAATGGAGAATGGGATGTTATAACATTCAACCATTCCTTCGAGCATTTACCAAACCCTTCGGAAACACTGGATGCAGCATATAATTTATTAGCTGATAATGGTTATTGTGTTATTCGTATTCCTACAGTATCCTCTTTTGCATGGAAGCATTATAAAGTTGATTGGTTCCAGTTGGATGCACCCCGTCATTTTTTCCTTCATTCAGTAAAAAGTATCCAACTATTGGCTGAAAAATCAGGATTCAGTCTTGTTAAAAAAGTCAGTGACTCTACACATCATCAATTTACAATCAGTGAAAGATACAAAAACGGCAAAACACTTCAGGAACGTAATTATAATTCCATTTGGGGAAGGCTTGTTCATGTAGGAAATAAATTCAGGTATTCCTGGGAGGCTAAAAAATTAAACAATGAAAACAGGGGAGACCAGGCTGTTTTTTATCTGCAGAAAAATTAATTCGCTTTAAACGATTTCATCCAATGCTTTAATTAAATCCCATTCAGGGTATCCATATCGGGTTATTAATTTTTTTATTTTTGGTTTAGTGCTTATCAATTTTAATCTTTTAGCCGTCACTATTTTCTTTTTTAGTAAAGGATATCCTTCTGCTAATAATTCTTCGTAAAGTGAATGTGTAGCATTCTGGCCTTTTACATTATATTTCTCCAACAACCGGCTGCTATTGAATATAGAGGTGCCTTTCATTCCATTTCTAATCAAATACTGACTGACTCCAATCTCCCATTCATGAATGATCTTTCGGCGTAATTGTTTCTGATTTTTCTCTTCAAATAATTCTTTTATATCAATCATTTTCATGTATTCATTCAATGCAGAAATTGAAGGCTTATTGAATACCAAAAAATGACTTTGAATATGATAACTGTTTTCATGGTTCGAAAACCATGGTGATTCATTTGAATCAATTAATCCCCAAAAATCTGCATTATTAACCTTTTCATTTTCAAAAAAGCTTTCCAGCCGGCTTAAAAGCAGATTCGAATCATTAATGCAGGCAATTTGATTATAATCATCCGGATTTATTCCCTTGAACCCGTTGTAAAACATTCCAAAATCATATCCTTCATTAGTTACAAATTGAATCTTTAATTCTGAAAGCAAATTTTCCGGGATATTCAACAAAGTCCGATTGTTGGTAATAAGTCTGATTTCATCAAAATAATGTGAGAGTTCTTTTAAATAATATTGTACATACAAAGGAATTTTCGGATCAGGAAAATAATGAAGGAAAAAACAAATTCGTTTATTACTCATATATGATTTTAAAAAATTGAGGCCAAAAATATATTGTTTTAATCAAGTTATAGCTTTCTCTTATAATCTGTTTAATTTTTTACTGTTAAGAATGCTTCCTGTCGATAATTTGTTCATGAATCTTTAGAAAATTTAATGATGTACATTTTCTGTTTCATTCATTTTGTACCTTTGAATCTTAAAATTAATTCCTGCTAAATGAAAAATATAATAATATCAATGATGGCAGCAGTTGCTATTACAAGCTGTAACCGGCCTGCCCAAAAAGATTCATCGATGAAAGAAGAAACAACATTGAAGCAAAAAGTTGAGGAGTTTGTACCCTTTGAACTTAAGACCGAATTGAGTGTGCTGAGCGATAATGAACGTAAAATGTTGCCATTACTTTTTGAAGCGGCGCAATTGATGGATGATATCTACTGGATGGAAGCATTCGGAGATAAAGATGAATTGTTGAACAGTAATCTTAGTGAAGAGGAAAAAAAGTTTGTACATATAAATTATGGCCCCTGGGAACGGTTAAACAATAATGAGCCATTTCTGGAGACTTATGGAGCTAAACCGGCTGGTGCAAACTTCTATCCGGCTGACATGACCAAAGAGGAGTTTGAAAATTGGGACAATGAATCAAAAACCAGTCTCTATACTTTAATAAGACGCGACTCTGAAGGAAATCTGGTTTCTGTTCCTTACCATGAAGCTTTTAATAGTCAAATTGAAAAAGCTGTTACGCTTATCAGACAAGCAGCTGAACTCGCTGAAGATCCCGGTCTTAAAAATTACCTGCTTAAACGGGCAGGTGCTATGTTATCGGATGACTATTATGAAAGTGATGTGGCATGGATGGAAATGAAAAATAATACCATCGAATTTATTGTTGGCCCAATCGAAAATTATGAGGATCAGTTATTTGGGTATAAAACTGCTCACGAGGCTTTTATACTGATTAAAGATAAGGAATGGAGTGCACGTCTTGAAAAATACGCCTCTCTATTACCCGGCCTTCAAAAGGAACTTCCGGTTGCACAGGAGTATAAAAACGAAACTCCGGGCTTCGATTCCGATATGAATGTTTATGATGCAATCTACTATGCTGGCGATTGTAATGCCGGAAGTAAAACTATTGCCATTAACCTTCCAAACGATGAAAAGGTACGTGAGGAGAAAGGTAGCCGTAAGTTACAGCTGAAAAACTCTATGCAGGCTAAATTTGATAAAATACTCGTTCCTATTGCCAATCTTCTGATTGCAGAAGAGCAGCGAAATCATGTGAAGTTTGATGCTTTCTTTGAAAATACAATGTTTCATGAAGTGGCACATGGACTGGGTTTAGGAAATACGATCGATAAAAGCACCACCGTAAGAGAAGCTCTAAAAGATGCATACACATCGATTGAGGAAAGCAAAGCTGACATACTGGGATTATGGTGTGTTTATCAGCTGAATGAAATTGGTGAACTGGAGGATAAGGAGATGATGGATAATTTTGTGACTTTTATGGCAGGAATCTTCAGATCAGTTCGATTTGGTGCTGCAAGTGCTCATGGAAAAGCCAATATGATGCGTTTCTATTACTTCCAGGAGAAAGGTGCTTTTGAAAGGAATGAATCAACAGGTACGTATCGTGTGAACTTTGATAAAATGAAAGATGCCATGTTAAGCCTGTCGGAGTTATTGCTTACCATTCAGGGAGATGGTAATTATGAGCAGGCAAATAAAATGATAGAGGAAATGGGCTTCATAAGAGAAGCACTTCAAAATGATTTGAACAGAATTGAAGAGGCAGGAATCCCCCGTGATATCATTTTTGTTCAGGGCCCTGATGTAATTGGCCTTTAATTCTTTTAATCCCTTGATTCCTTTTGTGATTTATGAATATAACATGTGTTTCAGGGGATTTTTCTTTTATTGACACTGTAGAAATATTCTTTTTAGTAAATTTGTAGCATGAATTGGACCCAAAAGATAACATTACTCCTCATAAGCAGCATTTTCATGTTGTCTTCTACGGGTATTCTTTTGTTCCAATCTCATTGTAGTTGCACAGGAGACGATAATGTCTCACTTTTTATGAGCCCTGAAACTTGTGCTGAAAATTATCATGTACATCATACGCATAATGAAGATGGCCGGGAGGTTCCTTCAGCAGCAGACAACTGTCACGATTGTTCTGATCATACTTCCGATTGTGGATGCAATGATGTTAAGGTAAATTTTATCAAACTTGAGAATGAAATTATTCAGGAAAAAGTTCGTATAGGTACTGAGGAGCTTGTTAAAGTAGTAAAACCGGAAGTGCTGGTTTTCCTGACCTCCGGATTTGTAAACGAACAACCTGCAATACATACAACCTATGTTGATCCGCCATTAGAAAATAATTCTCTTGATTTTCTTATTAAAATTCAACAACTAAAAATTTCATGCACGGCTTAAGATTGAATTAACCGCTCACACCACACATTCGTTTTTTTTTATTTCAATCATAAGCATGAAGAATAAAATTTTATTTTTATTGTTATTATTTCCATATGTTACTTTTGCTCAATTTATTAAGGGAGTTGTATTTGGAGATGATGATCAGGGCAAACATCTTTTGCCGGGTGTAAACATTTACTGGAAAGGGACTCAAAAAGGAGTGGTATCTGCTCCGGATGGTACTTTCCAAATAAAAAAAGATAATGGTTCTCACATATTAGTGTTTAGTTTTGTTGGATACGACACGCATGAACTGCATGTACATGGCTCAAATCCGGTAGAAGTAGTTCTTCAACCTAATCTCCAGCTCGGGGAAGTAAATGTTGTTCATAAAAACCGGGGTACTTATCTTTCTGCTGTGGATCCTATTCATACAGAACGAATTAATGGTGCAGAGCTACATAAAGCTGCATGTTGTAACCTTGCTGAAAGTTTCGAAACAAATCCATCAGTCGATGTGAGTTACAGTGATGCAGTTACCGGTGCCCGGCAAATTAAGCTGTTAGGTTTGGATGGCACTTATTCGCTTCTGCAGCTCGAGAATATTCCTACCCTGAGAGGACTTGCAACTAATTTCGGTTTAACTTACGTACCGGGACCCTGGATGGAATCAATTCAGGTGTCAAAAGGTGCTGCATCTGTATTGAATGGGTATGAATCAATTGCAGGACAAATAAACGCAGAGTATAAGAAGCCTGACTCACAGGAAAAACTATTTTTGAATGCATATGCCGGTGCAAGCGGACGAAAGGAGCTGAATGCTAATGGTAACATCAGGCTATATAAAGACATGCTTTCCACCGGCATTTTTGTTTATGCTGCCGACCAGTCGACGCGTAATGATGAAAATAGTGACGGCTTCCTGGATGAACCACTTTCACGACAAATCCAGGTTTTTAACCGGTGGAAATATACCAACCATAAAGGTTTCATGGCTCAGGCCGGTATCAATTTGCTTACTGAAGATCGTCTGGGTGGTCAATTGGGCTTTAAGCGAGGTATGACTCCGGTAGTTACCAATCCTTATGGGATTAAAATTGATAACGACAGGCTGGAAACTTTCTTTAAAACAGGATATGTATGGCCTAATCAGCGGACTGCTCTGGCATGGTTGTCGAACTTTTCAACACATGAAACAGAGTCGTTTTATGGTTTAACTCCATATAATGCCACTGAAAATCGTTTTTATGGAAGTGCTGTACTAACACGTGATCTGAATTTGTCGGGAACACATATGCTCAATGCAGGAGCCAGCATCATTTATGATGACTTTTCTGAAAACCTGTACGAAAGGCAATATACCAGAACAGAAAAAGTACCGGGGGTATTTGGTGAATACACTTTTAAATCGGATGATAGATTTACCCTCATGGCCGGCATCAGAGCCGACTTTCACAACCTTTTCGGAACTTTTGTAACACCACGCTTGCATTTCAGGTATAACCTTGGAAACCATCTTACCTTCCGTGGCAGTGCCGGGAAAGGTTATCGTACTGCAAATGTTATTTCTGAAAACAATTTCTTACTGGCTGGTGCACGTGAGTTGTCCATTTCTGAAGATGCATTCCAGGAAGAAGCATGGAACTATGGCTTTGCTATTGTTCAGAACTATACCCTGTGGGACCGCGAGCTTCAGATTAATGCTGAATTTTTTCGTACTGATTTTTTGTCGCAGTTGGTTGTTGACAGAGAAACATCAGCCGATAATATAATCCTGTCGCCCCTTGATGGTAAATCATATTCCAACAGTCTCCAATTTGATGTTCGTTTTCAACCGGTCGAACGATTGGATGTACTTTTGGCATACCGTCATAATGATGTGAAGCAGACTATAAATGACCAATTGCTTGAGAAACCATTAATCAGCCGATATAAAGGTATGGCCAGTTTTAACTATACAACCAACCTGAAGAAGTGGATGTTCGATTATACCATTCAATTTAATGGGGGAGGGCGAATACCTCGTTATCCTGTAGAGGGAATTGAAATGGCCCTGATGCCGGTTGATTATTATGAGTTTTCACCTTATACAGTGATGAATGCTCAGGTTACAAAGTATTTTAGACACTGGAACATTTATTTAGGAACCGAAAACCTGACCGGTTTTATGCAGGATAATCCAATAGCAGGAGTTGATGATCCGTTTGGCCCCGACTTCGATGCTACAAATATCTGGGGACCTGTAATGGGACGTAGAATATATATGGGTGTCAGATTTACCTTGAATTATAATGAGTAGAACAGTGATTAATTAAAAATTTCAATAAGATGAAACAAATAGCATTAATGATTATAGTTGTATTGATTGGTGGAATTACTAATCAGTCGTTTGCACAGAAAAAGGGTAGGGAAGTAGTATGCTTTCAGAGCAATATGGATTGTGTTGATTGTGAAAAATCTTTATACGATCATTTGAGATTTGAAAAAGGGGTGAAAGACCTTAAAATTGACCATGTATCGAATACCATTTTGATAGAATACCTCAATAAGAAGAATGATAGTAAAAGTTTGGCCGGTGCAATAGAAAAAAAAGGTTACAAAGCCGAAAAAATTGATCGTAAAACATACGATAAAAAAATTGCTCATGCCAAAGAACATGGCCATGAACATCATAATGAGGTTCATAAGGAACGTTAGTTGAATGATATATAAAAAATTATAGCAAAGGCTCCTGGAGGAGCCTTTGTGTTGTTTTAAACAGGCAATGAATGGTTGTTGATGAATAAAATTTTATAATATTTTTGCGAAAAAATATAATTGATTTTTTAAGCCTGTATTATTACAATAATGTATTATTGCCTGCTCTTGACAAATCTTACAAATTTTTCTAAGGTCCATATATCAGACCTGTAATTTTTGGGAAATTTATCAATGTATGGCTTAGGTACGACTAATGTAACCCGAAAAGATTTCATTTCATCCAATTGATTTTTTGATATTCCCTGCTGTAATGTAAATAAATGTTTCTCAGGTATTTTATCTGCTTCACCTACAATCTGCCTCCACCGATCTTTACATGTAGTTTTAGCAGCTAAAAAAATAAGTTTATTACTTCCTGCTTTTTCAGTAAAATAAGATTCGATATTTGGGAAAATGAAATCGGGTTTTTTATTCTGTTCTGTAACGGCTTGTGAAGAATAGGATAAATTCCATGTGTTAAAAATTTGACTGAGATGATGTTCTAATGATTTTCCTGCTCTGGACTTTCTGCGGTTTAAGATTGTGTTAGCTATATTAATCAATTCATCAACTGATTGAAATGGATTTTTAATTAATTCACCGTATCTGTTATTTTCAATGGCTTTAAAAAGATCAAATTCAGTTGTAATCCAATTTAATAACTCCTTGTCCGGATGTTCTAATACAGCATCTGATTTTAGCCCGTGAATCTCCATGGATATATTTCTTGCTCCGGCAGCTAATTCTGTAGTAGGTGGAAATTCCATCGTTAACTTTTCAATGAACTGCTGGAATAATCGCTTCAATCTTTCTTCTGCTGTTAATTCAGTCGTTTTAGGAAGAATTTTATTAGTTTCTGTTGAAGAAATTCCAAATGCAGTAAAAAACTCTTCAATTTCTTCATCTGATGCTATAACAAATGCCTCATAATAATCAGAATCTTTTTTGGTGACAACTAAAAGATTACCAACATTATCATCTGTCAAAAATGGGAAACCTTTTTGAAAACGGGTAAAATGACATTCGTTCTTACTGCCGTAATATTTAAATCGACTTTTAGTGATAAAATCATTTTGCCAATTAACCTCAACGAATTTTACATAGTTAGTCCCTCGATTGATTTCTTCCTCAAAAATATGTTTACAAAAGGAAAAGGGGATATAAAAGCCTGCCTGATGTCCCCCGGTCTTGCCTGCATCATTTGCAGAGATGAATTTTGTAAATGAAACTTTGCCTTCAGTACACGATTGAATTGCTGCGTTTATAATGTTTTGCATCAGATATTTTTAATACTTTAACTATTTCACAAGCAATAGCATGTATTAAGGGGGTTACGACTGAATTTCCAAATTGACGGTATGCCTGATTGTCTGAAACAGGAATGATAAAGTTATCAGGAAATCCTTGTAATCGTGCACACTCCCGTGGGGTTAATCGTCGTGGATTTAAATTATCCTGTGGAATTAATATTTCCGATCCATCTTTATAATATCTTGCACTCATAGTACGGCTGATTCCATTTATATCAGTTAACCCAAAACCAAAACCATTACCTTTAGCTTTATGCCTTGCTGAATATTCTTGTAAATAGTTCCAAAGCTTATCCGATAAACTATATTTGGGATCAGGATTTGGTTCTAAGATTTCTTTTATAGTTTTATGTGGCTGAGGAAGTTTTGGAAATTTAAAATTATCTTTTTCTTTATATATTTCATTATTAAAGCCGACTATAATAATTCTTTCACGATGTTGCGGAACAAAATGTTTACCATCAAGTACCCGGTAATGAACTGAATAATTTAATTCTTTTAATGTTTTAACAATGATCTTAAATGTTCTTCCTTTATCATGTGAAACTAAATTTTTTACATTCTCAAGCATAAAGGCATGTGGTCTTTTTTTCTTTAAGATTCTTGCTATATCGAAAAATAAAGTCCCTTGAGTTTCATCTAAAAATCCGTGCTCCCGGCCAAGACTTTTCTTTTTTGATACACCTGCTATTGAAAAAGGTTGGCATGGAAATCCTGCCAATAAAATTTCATGATCAGGGATGCTTTTTTCATCTATAAGTTTTATATCACCAAATGGAACTTCACCGAAATTAGCTTCATAAGTCACTTTAGCAAATTTATCATATTCTGAGGAAAATACACATTTACCACCGGCCATTTGATATGCTAACCTGATTCCTCCTATTCCTGCGAATAAATCTATAAACCTGAATTTAGGATTTTGGGGGGCAGGAAATGGTATATCCCAATGAAAATTAATTTTTTTCTGACTCTCAACATCATATTTTATAAGATATTTAATTGCCGGTTCTTTAAAAAATTTTGAAATACCATTTTCTAAATTATGAAGATAATGAGTTACATAAGCCTGCTCATTTGCATGGTCTTTTAAGGGATTAATATTAAGATTCTTCTTTAATTCTGAGTATTTCAACATTGCTTTCTATCTTCTATTGCTTTTTCGACTTTAATTAAACAGGAATTTAAATCTTTCATTATTTCTTCACCCCAGAACCGGAAAACAATCCAACCATTTTCTCTTAGTTTTTCAGAAACATACTTATCTCTTTTTATATTATCTTCTATTTTCTGATGCCAAAATTCAATATTAGTTTTAATCCTGTGTTTTTGAATATCCCAATTCTTACCATGAAAGTACTCACTATCACAAAAAATAGCAATTTTATATCGTCTAAATGTAAAATCTGGTTTCCCAATGACATGTTTATTATTTTTCCTGTAACGATACCCTTTGGCCCACAAAGCTTTGCCAAGTATTTCCTCAATCTTGGTACCTTTGCTTTTTATCGCTTGCATGTTTTTTCTTCTCTGTTCTTTTGTCAATACATCCATTACACAAAGTTATTTATTAAATTTTGCCTTGCAAAAGTAATTAACTCTTTCCATTTGTAGTATTTATTTTATTCATTGTGAGTTGGAAAATTTTATGGAACAGTTTGAAAATAAATTGATAGCATAACTTAAATTTGACATTTTCTAACTTGTATAAAGTGTACTCTACTGAATAAAAATTTCTAATTTCAGGAGAATTATTTTAATCATTGAATTAGTTTTTCAACATATACTAAAACTATACCTTGTTACCAATCTTTTTCCATACCACCTCCATACCAAGTCCAGTGCAAGTTCGTCCGGGACTGGTCAAATACTGGCCAAAGTATTGCCTGTATCTCTTCATTAAATAGTTCTTTAACCGGTAGGATGGTAAGGAAGGTCAAATTTAGCAGTAGGATTTCCCGAATTAGGATTTGGTTTTGCCGGAGTGGCAATTGCATTTGGACTTACTGTCGTAACGTTGGCTTATGCAATTGGGCACATTTCCGGCTGTCATTTAAATCTGGCGGTATCAATCGGACTATAGGCTGGGAAACGCTTCAATGGGAAAGACTTGTTGCCATACATAGTTGCACAAGTTTTGGGTAGAATTGCCGGTGCTGCAATTTTATATCTAATTGTTTCCGGTAATCCCGGTTTTGAATTAGGAGGTTTTGCAGCTAACGGCTGCGGAGAACATTCTCCTGGTGGATATAGGATGGTTTCTGCGTTAGTGACTGAAGTTGTCATGGCTTATATGTTTTTAATAATTATTTTAGGTGCAACGCATGTAAGGATTAGCAGGTTTGGCTATTGGATTGGGATTAACATTAATTCATTTAATCAGTATCCCTGTAACCAATACTTCTATGAATCCGGCAAGGAGTACCAGTCAGGCAATATTTGTAGGTGATTGGGCTTTAGGTCAATTATGGTTGTTCCGGATTGCCCCTATTGTAGGTGCAATACTGGCTGGAATCGTTTATAAAATACTTTCACCAGAGGATGACGTAGAGCAAATAGTTTTATCCGAAAATGAGGACTCATTAAAGGATAGTACGGTTAAGGAAGAAGTAGTTGAGGTGTTATAAGCTATTTATCAGAATTTGTTCCGGCTGAAGTTAAAATTTAAGCTATGCTTTTCCCAAAGTTTAGGGAGGTGAATCTGTATTAGATTTAATTAAGCCTAAACCGGTAGGAGATGGTGCCTTGTTGAAAAGCCGGAGCATTTTCTGCAACATTAAATTTTGCTTTTAAAGCTGCCTGACGTGCTTCTTTCCAGAAGCGTTCATCCATAATTGTTGTGCCACGGGCACCAGCTTCGGCGGCTGTTACATTTCCATTTTTATCAACCGTTACTTTAACCACAACCAATCCTTCATCGTCAGCCGGATAGTTAGGTTCTGGAAGGTCTAGAGCTGTTCCTGAAAGGTCAAATGATATTCCTGCACCCTGGTTACCTGAACCACTGCCTCCGGGGCCATAATTTCCTGCGTTCGGGTCACCTGTAGCAACACCTTGGTTTCCTCCGGGAAATGTAGCTCCCTGACTTTGTGAAGTTGATGTACCCTGACTGCCGGTGTTTTGATTATTGCCACCGAAAGCACCTTGAGCTCTGTTGTTAATTTCAGCTATCCTTTGTTGTTCTTCTTCACGTCTTTTTCTTTCGGCCTCTTCACGTCGTTGCTGTTCGAGTTGTGCCTGTCGCTGTTTCTCGATTTCTGCCTGCCGTTGTCGTTCGATCTCTGCCAATCGTTGTTTTTCTATTTCAGCCTGTTTTTGTCTCTCCAGCTGTTCTTGTCGACGTTTTTGTTCTTCCAATTGCCTGATACGTTCAGCTTCTTCCCGTCGTTTTTTCTCTGCAGCATCCAGGGCAGCTGTTTCTTCAAAATCCTGCGTCATAAGCTCTTCTTTTGCAGGTGTTGGTGTACTTTGAGGAGGTGGAACATTTGAAGGTACCGGTGGGGGAGTTGTTTCTTCAACTTGCTGTTGCTGAGGCTCCGGTTGTGGCTGACGTTGTTGTGGCTGAGGCTCCGGCATACCCAGGCCTTGCTCCGTGTCACCAAAATTTACCAGAATACCTTCTTCTTCGGGAAGAGGAAGCGGAGTAAAAAAACCCATAAAAATAAGTAGTATAAGCACCACCACATGAAAAATCAATGTGCCAATAATACCTCTTTTATGTTTTTTAAAATAATCCATTACCTTTCAGGAGCTGTTGCAGCTATCAGTTTGTATTTATTTTTACGCGCTATGTTCATTATTTTAACGACCTCATCCCATGGTACTGATTTCTCAGCATGCAGGGATATGAATATATCATCGTTACCAATACCGTACCGATTTTGTAAAAATGGTTCAATTTCATTGAATTCTACACGTTTTAAATCACCTTCTTCATTAATATAATATCTTAAATCTTTTGTAATAGAGATAGTTGTAATAGGTTTCGCAGCAGTTTGATTATTACTTTGTGGCAATAAAAGTTTTAAAGCATTGGGAGCCACCAGAGTAGATGTTACCATGAAAAAGATCAATAACAGAAACACAATATCTGTCATTGATGCCATACTGAATGCTGCATTAATTTTATTTCTGGATCTTAAAGCCATATTGAGTAATTAGATGGGTTCATAAAGTAAGTCCATAAATTCGGAGGTAGTTGCTTCCATTTTAAAAACAACTTTTTCTACATTAGAAACAAGGATATTATAGGCAAAATAAGCAATAATACCTACAATGAGTCCTGCAACAGTAGTAACCATTGCCTGATAAATGCCTGTAGACAAGAGTGTTACATCAATATTGTTTCCTGCATTCGCCATATCATAAAATGCCTGAATCATACCCATTACAGTTCCCAGGAATCCTATCATAGGTGCACCTCCGGCAACAGATGCCAGAACCGGAAGTCCTTTTTCCAATTTCGCAATTTCAAGGTTTCCAACATTTTCTATGGCAGCATTAACATCATTTAAAGGCCTTCCAATGCGGCTGATACCTTTTTCAATCATTCGTGATGCCGGGTTAGAATTGCTTCGGCACAGCATAATAGCTTCGTCAATTTTTCCACCGCTAATGTAAACCTTAATTTTTTCAAGAAATCCCGGATCAAATTGACCTGCTTTTTTTATAGCAAAATAACGATCAAAAAATATATACACACCAATAATTGATAACGCTATGATAGGAATCATAATCCAGCCACCTTTAAAGGCGAGATCGATAAATTTAGTAGATATTCCTTCAGATTCTACGGCTAAGGTGTCCATTTCGGCAGCAATATCAGCCTGGATCATTAAAAGTCTAAACATGGATATTATTTACTTTAAGTTTTATACAAAACGAAGCTGAACATTAATTATTATCAGCGCAAAAATAAGTATTATTTTCGTCATGTGTTAATCCTAAACCTATTGGATTATGGAAGTTATGAACAAGTATGTATTTATAATAAAGATATTGAGCATTCTCTTAAAAAAGTTATAATATGTTTGTCCTATAATTGATATTATGTTAAATAAAATATGTATTTAAAAAGGAGTGAAAATCACCCCTTTTTTATGTTGTTATTGACCTAACTCTTCCAGCATCTTATTATAGTTATCCATATCTTTAAGCCTGTAGTAAAGGTTCTTTAAAGATTCCTTTGTCATGGTGTCATCGGGTTTCAATTCATAACATTTTTCCATGTAAGGTAATGCTTTCTTGAACCATTCATCTGCTTTAGCTAATTCTGCCTCATATTGAGCGTTTTGGTTTGTAGGAACAGCATTAGCAACTTCAATTTGCTTAACTCCCTGGTTGTAATAAACAGCTCCAAGATTATAATAAGCATTAAAGAATGAATCATCCACCTCAATAGCTTTTTCATAACTGGCTATTGCTTCATCAATGTTATCAAGTTTTTCATGAAGTGTACCTTGGGCAAAATGGAAAGTAGCATTGTTTGGTTCCCGTTCAATTGCCATACGAAGATATTTCAAGGCATCTTCAGTTTTGTTCATATCCAGATAAATCTGGATCATATTTGTAAGAACAGTATTGTCTTCAGGATATTTCTCAAATCCTTCCTGTAGTGCCTGTACAGCACCCATTGTATCTTGCTTTGCCAGATATGCGTTAGATATCAAGCCATAAGTTCTGGCTTCGTTATAACCTGTTTCAGCTGTCTGTTCAAAATAATCTATAGCTTTATCATATTGTTCAGCATTAAAAGCTGCTAAACCGGCATTATAAATTATTACTGTATCGATTGCACCCGGGTTATCTTGTGCAATAACCGGAATATCCTGGATTGAAAGAATTTGTTCAAATGAGCGCAAAGCCTTAGGATAATCATTTTCGTTAAAAGCTTCAACTGCCTGATTAGTAAGGTCATTTGTTAATAATGTCAGTTTAACCTTTACGCTATTTGAAAATTTATCACCTTCATCAAGTTCAATTGCTTTTTGATACGAGTTAAATGCCTCTGTAAGAGGGTCTTCAGCTAATTTTTTAACTTCTTTATCTTTTGATTGATAGATAGCTTGATAAATTTCACCTCTAACTTCCCAGGTACGCGGCCAGTTTAGAGTTTTATCCGAATTTTCTGCAGTGGGATCTATAGCCTCATTAATTGTAGTGAGTGCTTCATTTAGTTTTCCCGCTTCCTTCAGACTTTGTGAACTGGACACTTTTGTTCTGGGGGAACATGCCACAAACAGAGCAAGAAGACCCACGTTCAGGAAAATTAGTATTCTTTTCATATTATAAAAATTTAATTTTTAATTTTAAAACAAAAATATACATGAATAACAGTTTAAGCAAATAGTTTATCAATAATTATTCCTCTTCTTCAGAAAAATCGTCATTATCGTAAGAATCATCATTATCTTCATTTATATTCTGATCTTGTAAACTATTAATTTCCTTTTCAGCTTCTTCTATTGTTTCATCATCTAAAACATCATTTGCTACTCTGGCAACTGAAGCAATTCTGTCTTCTTCTTTAAGATTAATCAATCTTACACCTTGAGTTGCTCTTCCTAAAAGGGAAATTTTGCTTACAGCAAGCCGGATCGTTAATCCATGTTGCGTAATTATCATCAGGTCATTTAAATC
>DASRQG010000516.1:0-2254 GCA_035645995.1 Mariniphaga sp.
CAATAGTTCCACCTGCCCCACCAAAATTAATGGAAGTTGGTTGATACAATTTTTCTATTTCTTCTTTATTCTCACGATAATATGCATTATACAGCATAGTTCTGTCAGCTCCGGTATCAAAAGTAAAATGTTTATTGTTCAGCCAAATCAAAGGGGTTAATCCTGATAATGCCAAATTCGGATTCCCGGAATAAGCAGATTCATTTACAGGCACGATAAATTTTCCATCCTGTGTAATTCTTATTTCATTCAAAGCTTCCATAACCGGATAGCCTAGAATTCCATAGATTGTGTAATTGATCTGAGGAAACGAGAGTCCCTCATCAGGGAATACCAAAAAAACTACATTTCTTAGAAGAATACTTCCCAGACACATTTCATCACATACTGCCAATTGAGCTTCAGCTTTTGCACCTGTTATTGTCCCTACCTCAATATCAACCGGAATCATATTCATATTTAACCTGTCAGCAACAGATCGGGAAGTTGTTGAAATGTTTGCTCCGGTATCAAATACAAAATCAAGAGTATCGTTATTGGATGAAACCTGAAGCGTATTCAGCCCTGCAAGATCCTTTTCCATTGTAAGAATTTCCGGTTCCCTAATTAGGACTTCTTGTGGTGGAATATCCTTTAATGCCTGCCATATTTTCAGGCTGTTTTTATAGTCTGCAAGCTCCTTACCAGATAGTAAATTCTTATGATTTTCAATTATATATACTACAGCATCTCCGGCCTTTGAATAATCATATAATTTCAAAGCATTATCATACTTTACTTCCCAAAGCCTTAACAATAAAGAATCAGGAAGACTCCTTCCCTTCTCCAACAAATCTTCCACCTTACGATCTGATTCTGAAAGTCTGTTGAAAGAATTATCCAATACTGCCTCTATAAATAGCTGATGATCTTCTGACAGTTCATTTTTATAAGTATCATAAATTTCCTTTGCTTCGAAAAAGTTTTCAAAATCAATCAGGGCATAAATTTCATTGAATTTATTCCTATTATTTGAAGTACAAGCTATTAAGCAAATTGAATATATTAAAAGTAGAATTCTTTCCCTCACAAGTTTCATATTAATTTTCAAGTACAAATTACAATGTCTTATTTAATCTTCTTTTTTTTAACACCATTGTTGCCGCAACTATTTCATGATGTAGTAATTCAAATTCATTTTTCTGATTCAAGATGTAATCAAGGAACAGTTTTTTCTTCTCAGGATGTATTGTAGCGAGTTCATTACACCTTTTTACAATTCTATCAAACATGTAATCATCTTTTGATTCCATTTCCTCTTTTTTGATAATTACCTGTTTTAAAAGCTGAAAACC
Source organism: Mariniphaga sp. (assembly GCA_035645995.1). GTDB lineage: Bacteria > Bacteroidota > Bacteroidia > Bacteroidales > Prolixibacteraceae > Mariniphaga. The sequence continues at coordinate 1,335 of DASRQG010000516.1, forward strand.
TGCCCTATTAAACTGCTCAATTAAGTCACTATTCTTATAAACAGATGGGTGACAATAGTCGTTATCATCTTCGGTATAACCTTCATCCAGTATCACAATACCATTTTGAGTAAGACAACAAGATATCTTAATCAGAGCTTGAAAATAATCATCAAAAATACTGCCTGTCGAACCAAAAATAACGATATCAAAATTCCTTAATTCGTTAGTCAGTTGCCTGATATCCCCTACTTCAAAATTACATCGATGTTCAACCCCAAGTCGTTTAGCCAAATTACAAGCATCCATAATAAACTCAGAAATTGCATCAATTCCTGTACAAAAACACCCATGATCCAGTGCAATTCTTACACAAACAGTTCCCTTACCACAACCAATATCAAGAACTTTTTTATTCTTTGCTTCAGTCCCAAAATGTTCTGTTATCAAGTTACTAATAGCTGCGGGATCAGATCCCAGCTCCCATATATCCTGCAATATATAAGGCAAATAAGGATATAATTCCGGATCGGTGCCATCCATCGAGTCAACGACACAAAATTCAAGCGGTTTCATAGTTGATTTAGTATAATCGCTGCCCAAAGTTACTAAACCAGATTGATAATTACTATAAACTTTTTATACAACTGAGATTGTTTGACGGAACAAGAATAAAAATCAGTTGTTCTAAAAACAATTAATTATGAAATAATGTCGACAAACCCAAACTTGTTATATGGAAATTAATAATATAGTCTCCTTTTCGCATAGAGAAGGGTGGAGAACCTGGCTGGAACAAAATTTTCAAAAAGAAAATGAAGTATGGCTGGTATTTTTCAAAAAAGATTCCGGTAAAAAATCAATGATATATAATGATGCCGTTGAAGAGGCATTATGCTTTGGGTGGATTGACAGCATAACAAAAAGATACGCTGCAGATA
>DASRQG010000517.1:0-3003 GCA_035645995.1 Mariniphaga sp.
TATAGTACCTATCAAAAATTATTTCCTTAGACAAACTATATTTTAGCTAAATCAATTAATAAAATGTTTTTAATGATTTTTCTATCTATACCTCCTTATAGGATTTTTGATGTAATATATAATTTACAAGCCTGAGTTACCAAATACCTCCACTTTTGAATTTTTTATGCCCTTTTTTCAACCTGAAGTTTTTCAGTCTCACACATTATCTCCTCCATACCATCTCCAGTTCCACACCATGTTGAATTTTCGCCCAAAAGGTTCCTGACTGGACTTGGACTGGACTTGGTATGGACTTGATACGGCAATTAATAGATTTATCAGAAAAAAATACATCATTTTTATGTTATAAAACATGTTTATTGAAATAACTATTTTCAAATTATCTTGTTATGTTTATATCCTACCATTGTGATAGGACAAGTAGTATTGAATAAGTAAAAACTCTTAAATTCTTAATATCATGAAAGGCTATTTTAAGTATTCTGCACTTATAGGCATTTTTGCTTTTATTGCTAATATAGTTGTTGCACAGGATGTTTATCGCATTCAGCCCAAAAGCAGTAAGCTGTTTGTGGAAGGTACTTCAACCGTACACGACTGGCAGGTTGAAGCTGCTGAATTTAATGCAGAAACTAAACTGAGCATGAACGGAGGCACCATATCACAGGTTTCGGATGTTGTTTTTATTACTCCTGCCGAGGGACTCAAGAGTGGTAAGAGAGTAATGGATAATAAAATTAAGGATGCTCTAAAAACTAATAAGCATCCTGAAATAAAATTTACTATCAATAAGGATCAGACAATTAATAGCGATAAAGGGACAATTTCCGGAATGCTCACTATTGCAGGACAATCAAAGCCTGTAGATGTGAAGGTAGATTTTGATGCAAATAACCCTGAAAAGTTTGGAGTAAAAGGTGAGGTACCATTAAAAATGTCAGCATTCAATGTTGAGCCTCCAACTGCTATGATGGGCACTATAAAAACCGGCGACGATGTTGTAGTAAAATTTGATCTGGAATTTCAACGTGAAGAAACACGCTTGACCCGGAGCAATTAAGTTAATTGCAATTGTCGCAATGGCATGATTATAACATGTGATCTGTAAATTCGGGAATCAGCTTATGTATACCTAAAGCATTCATACGTAAAGAAAACATTCACAAGGAATTACATCTTATGCAAAAAAACATAAAAATAAACATCCTGATATTCATTGGAATATTTTTATATGCGATAGGATATGGTTCCGGTTATAATAACAGTGAAGAATCATCTAATTGCAAAAGCGTTATTACAATAAATGGAACTTCTAACGTTAATAAGTTTCAGTTTCATAACGATGACCCTGTAATAACAACTGCTTCAACTGAGAGTTATTACGATAATCAAATACGAATACCGGTAAATGAATTTGAAGCTTCCAATCATCGGATGTTACAGGATTTTCACAAGATGGTTCGTGCTTCAGAATACCCATACATAAATATTGAGATTGAATCAATGGCGTTGGCAGACTTTGATGAAACCTCGGGAATGACGAATTTTCGTACAAAAGTTTCCATTGCCGGAAAAACTAATACCTATACTGTTGCCTCTGAAATAGCAGGATGTGAACATGAAGGATTTATTCTAAAGGGAAACCTGGAAGTAAAATTGACAGATTTTGACATAGAACCTCCCACCAAAGTTTTTGGTGCAGTAAAGGTTAATGACGAGGTTTTAATTAACTTTGCTTTCAGGCTTCAACATGAAGAATCTGTGGCAGCAATAACACAATTCAATCATTAGTTGAAAAGACAAAAACTATAATTGATTCAAATTTGTAAAAGTGAAATTTAGTACCAAAACAAGATATGGGGTAAGAGCTGTACTTGAAATAGCAATGAATGATGATAAAAATGGCATCTTCCAAAAGGCAATTTCCGAAAACCAGGATATCTCTTATAAATACCTCGACCAAATTATGAATGGGCTGAAGGTAGCCGGATTAGTTACCAAAGCAGCAGGAAGAAAAAGCGGTTATGTGCTTACCCGTGAACCCTCAGAGATAACGGTGTTTGATATCCACAATGCTTTTGAACCTGGAATCTGTGTTATTGATTGTGTTTCTCCGGATTATAAATGTGAAAGAAAAAATATATGTTCACTCAGAGGTTTTTGGGGGAAATTAAATCATCAAATTGTTCAATATCTAAAAGCTACTACTATTGCCGATTTAATGGAAGAGCAGGTTGAACTTGAAGACATGACAGCTCCAACTAAACTCAATTAATAAAAATGAGATGCACAACATCGAATAAATATATAATATTTTCCAAAAATTGTGTAAAACCTCTTTAGAGACATAATTGTTCCATTAGGCAAGATGTTAAAGAAAGCAAGCCATATTATTTTCACCATGATTTTGCTGGTAGCAACAACTGACTTGGTTGTATCACGGCATTATTGTGATGAGTTTATGGTTTCTACTTCATTATATCAGGAAGCTGAATCATGTTGTGGAGAAAGTTCATGTTGTCATAACGAAACTGAAAGTCATAAACTGGAACAAATGTTTCAGATTTCCAATCCTGTACCAATTCCAGAAACCAATCAAATCAGATTGATCAATTGCCTGACAGAAGGCACTATTGATCTTTCTGTAAACTTTGTTGTTATACAGGAAAATACAGGCGGAAAACCCCCTTCTCCACCCAATACCCGAACTTTACTGTCGCTTTATCAGGCATACCTAATATGATTTAACCTTTTCATCGTAAAATCGCTGTGGGAAAAACAATGTTTCCATACAGTAATAATATTATAGCATGAATAAAGGAATAAATATAATTAGACGTAATGCTGAATAAGACAATACGCTTCTTTTTGGAAAACAAATTAGTTACGGTGTTAATACTTACCCTATTTGTCGGGTGGGGCATTATAACATCACCATTTGGCTGGGATACAGGAATTCTTTCATCAAATCCGGTGCCGGTTGATGCCATCCCCGATATC
>DASRQG010000518.1:0-3130 GCA_035645995.1 Mariniphaga sp.
TTTATTACTATGGCGATACCATTCCAAATTTTGGAGGACATAAAAATTCTCGATTTACTGTAGGTCCCGGTTATGACTATGAAATTATTAATACGGAAATTCTTCTTGAGCTTACTGTAAAAGATAATAAACTTATAAATACACGCACCGGAGCAGAATTTAAAATGTTGGTACTTGCTGATGAATATGGCATTAATTCGGATGTGCTGCTTAAGCTGAATAATTTAGCCCAACAAAGAGCGGCAATAACTGGGAGCAAACCACATAAGCTTAATAATCATCAAAATAGAAATATTTCAGAACTGGAGGGCATAATTGATGATTTGTGGCAGGATGAAAATTCATCAAATAAAAGGAAGAGATCGATCATTTCCGATACTAAACCTGCTCAATTATTAGCAGAGATGAATGTAGTTCCTGACATTAATTATGTTGATAAGGATTTTCATACAATTGATTATACCCACTATGCAAAGGATGATGTGCATTTTTATTTTATATGCAATACAACTGATGGTTGGGTTTCGCGGAATATTGGATTCAGGCAACAAAATAAAGGCCCTGAATTATGGGATCCTGAAACAGGTTCAATTGTATCTATACCGGTTTATCAGCAGGAAGGAGATTATATAACTATGCCGATAACACTCGCACCCTACGGCAGTACATTCATAGTTTTTAGTGAAGGAAATAGAATTCCTGTTTATAAACGAATTAAAGCTTCTGGCCCTTTCACTCCAATGATTCGGTACACAGGCGAGGGATTTTATTTTCTTGAGGAGGGAACTTATAATGCAACAGGGGAAAAGCAGGAAGTCTCCTTTTCCGATATTAAACAGGTTAAAAATCTGGATGGGCCGTGGGAGGTATTTTTTCCTTCAAGGTTCGGAACACCTGCAAAGATTATTTTTCCTAAGCTGATGTCATGGACAGAACATGATGATGAAAGTATTAAATACTTTTCAGGAATAGCACGTTACGAAAAATCATTTACATTCGATGGTAATACAAGTTTACAAGGTAACCAAAAATACATACTTGATCTTGGTAAATTCACAAATGTGGGGCAGGTTTGGATTAACGATCAGCCATTAGGCATTTCATGGTGCGAGCCACATTCTTTTGATATTTCGTCTTTTTTAAGACCGGGCCCTAATAAACTGGTTGTTGAAATTGCAAATACATGGTCGAACCGTTTGGTTGGTGATGCAGTTTCAGGTGAAAACTATACTTCTACAAATATTACCTCTACTGATGTTATTAACGGTTTTCAAATTAAAGCACCATGGGCAGAAGTTCCACTAATCGATTCAGGCCTATTCGGACCGGTTACCATAACAACAACTAAAGTTTATAAATAATCCACTGCAATGAACAATCGTACAATCAAACGTATAAAACCATTATCAGCTAACATTGGTATTTTGGGAGTTGGTCATAAGCCATATTGGGCACAATTTGATGGATTGCTTGATGAATTGAAAAATAAACAAGCTGTATTTTATTCGCTTGTTCAAAGAAATGAGGTTAATATTACAGATTTTGGAATATCTGATTGTGCGGAAACAGCTTATGCTCTCGTACCTAAAATATTAGCAGCTAATCTTGATCTGTTGTTTATTGATATGGTGACATATTCCACATCCAGTTCAATAGCTGCAATATTCCGTGAAATCAACATACCGATGGTATTGGTTGCACTTCAGCCTCAGGAGGTAATGGATTACAGTAACGGGAGCACTTATATGCAATTGCTGAATGATGATATTTGTGCCATTCCTGAGTTTACCTGTGTGGCTCAAAGATTGGGAAGAAAGGTTCCCCATGCAATAATCGGTACTCTTTATGGTGATGAAAATGCGGTTGCGGAGATCAATGAATATTGTCAGATAGCCAAGGTTCTACATAGCATAAAGTACGCCCGCATCGGACAAATGGGACATGTTCTGGAAGCAATGCTGGATATGCATACCGATCCTACTCTAATCACAAAAACTTTTGGGTGCCATGTTGTGCAGACAGAACCGGAAGATGTGTTTTATTATTATCAAAATGTAGAGGAGAAGGAATTGAATAGGTATAAAGGCAGGATCAAAGAGTTTTTTGATATGCCTGATCCTGTTTCTGATCCTATTACCAGAAAACTGACCGGGGAAGATTTTAATACTGCAGCCCAAGTTGGTGTGGCCCTCGAACATTTTATAAGGTCTAAAAGGCTGGATGGCTTGGCTTATTATTATGAAGGTCGTGAAGGTTCGGAATTGAGAAAGTTAGTTACCAATTTCATCGTGGGGAATTCTTTGCTGACAGCAGGAGGATTTCCCATGTGTGGTGAGATGGATTTAAAAACTTGTATCGCTATGATGATCATGGATCGATTGGACATGGGAGGAAGCTTTGCTGAATTTCATCCTGTCGATTTTAAGGAAGGTTTTGTATTGGTAGGACATGATGGGCCACATCACATCAATATAGCTCAGGGAAAGCCAGTTTTAAGAAGTTTAACCAAGTTTCATGGTAAACCTGGAAGTGGAGCCAGTGTAGAGTTCAAGATTAAGGAAGGGCCTATAACAATGCTTGGTATCACTCAAAAAGCAGATGGAGCATTTAAATTTATTATAGCTGAAGGTGAATCGAAAGAAGGGCCAATACCCCCTACAGGAAATACCAATACCAGAGGTTACTTTAAACCCGATGTGGTTACTTTCCTGAAAAGATGGTTTGCTGAAGGGCCTACTCATCATTTTGCATTAGGGATGGGACATAAAGCACAGTTAATTAAGAATATTGGTGATTTTCTTAATGTTGAATCCGTAATAATTAATCAAGCATGAGTCCATGGTTTGTGTTGACGGTTCTGGTTATCTATTTCAGTTTTCTGTTTTTAATATCATGGATTAGCGTAAAGAAATCCGATTCGAGAACCTTTTTCATTGCCAATAGAAATGCCCCTTGGGGACTTGTAGCTTATGGAATGATAGGTGTTGCTATTTCCGGCATAACCTTTATTTCCGTTCCTGGTCAGGTAGCTGAAACCAGCTTCTCCTATTTTCAGATGGTAATCGGATTTTCAATAGGTCTTGTATTAATCGCTTATGTGCTGTTGCCTTTGTTTTATAAAATTGAGGCG
>DASRQG010000519.1:0-5664 GCA_035645995.1 Mariniphaga sp.
CTATATTTTCAAAGGTGTTTACGCTTCATCAGGAAACTTATTCTTCTTGGTAACATCCTGATATGACTTAATTATCGCATGGGCCGACAAAGGTGAGGTAAGATAAACAAATAGTACGATGAAAAGGCCTTTAATATAAACCACCGGACTGTTAAAATAGATGCTTACTCCAAGTACTAAAAGGAATATTCCAAATGAGGGGGCTTTTGTCCCTGCATGTAATCTGCTGTACAGGTCATTGAACCGAATCAAGCCTATTGCTGCCAGTAAAATAAAAAATGTACCGGCCAAAATCAATGTATAAATTATTATCTCAATCATAGCGGTGCTTTAAATAAGTAGATACTGCTACTGTTCCGATAAAGGAAATCAGGGAGATTATTATAGGTATATCGAAATATATGGAGTTGTTGATTAGTATGCTGTAAACCAGGATAAAAGCCATTACGATAATTGCGATTAAATCCATAGCGGCTATACGATCGTTTACCGTAGGGCCTCTCATTAATCTTATGAAAGCCATTACAAGCGCTGCCAATAGCATTGCGAAAGTAACTATAAGAATTACGGTGGTAGTGTTTTCATCCATCATTCTGTTATTTTTCTGATTTTTTCCTGTATCTCTTCAAAATCTTTCTTCATTAGTTCATCTGTTGAGTGATAGAGGACATGTACCAGCATCCGCTTTTTATCTTTGCTGATGTCAATACTTAAAGACCCAGGTGTCATCGATATTAAATTGCTAAACAATAATATTCCCAGATTCGTGCTCAACATTATTTGAACTTCAATAAATGCCGGCTTAGAATGCATCTTCGGAGTGAGAATATCATAGGCTATAAACAAATTCGCCTGAATAAGCTTTATCATATAATATACAATAAACTCAAATCCATAATATATTTTTTTCAGGTACTTCATGAATATCCTTTTAATACTGTTTCAATATACAATTTAGGATCAAACAGCTGGTTTGCTGCTTCCATTGTGAAATCAAAAACATAATAGGCAAATATTCCCATTAAAATACTGGTAGCACCTAAAATAATTGATGGCAGGTATTCAGGAAAAGTAAACTTTTTCCTGACACTTTTTTCATATTCATTTTGAGGTTGTACTTTTAAAAATGCCTCGATCCAAATCTTAAGCATCGAATATAGTGTGAGTATTCCTGTCAACACTGCTACACCTGATATGCCATAATTTCCATTTTCAATCCCTGCTTTGATGAGTATAAACTTGGCAAAGAAACCTGAAATAGGCGGTACACCGGCCAGAGCGAAAGCCGGAATTATGAACAAGACGGCCAAAAACGGTTTTTCTTTATATAGTCCTCCAATATCTTTCAGATAGAATGTACCTCGTACTTTATTAATCATTCCTGCTGTTAAAAATGTATTTGTTTTGGCCAGCATATTATGTACGGTAAAAAAAATGGCTCCTGCAATTGCCAGTGGTGTAAAAATGCCTAATCCCATTATCATATAACCAATTTGACTGATAATGTGATAGGATAAGATTCGTCGGGTATCATAATGAGCTGCAGCTGCCATTCCTCCCATTACCATGGTAAATCCTGCAATTACCAATATGAGCTGGTGCCAGAACTGAGGATCGTGTACAAAAAACAAGGTGAAAAACCTGATGTAGGTATATACTCCCACTTTTGTGAGTAATCCGGCAAACAACGAAATGATCGTAATATCGGGTGTGTGGTATGAGGCAGGGAGCCAGAAATACAAAGGGAACACAGCTGCCTTTATACCAAAAGCCACAAAAAACAAAACCGCTGAGGTATTCATTAAAATTGCCTGGTCGTCATTGGTGAGTATCTGTGCCAGATGTGCCATGTTCAGCGTGCCGGTTTTACCATACAGCAACCCAATTCCGGCAAGTAGTAGCATAGAGCCGATAAGGTTTAGTGCCAGGTATTTAATGCCTCCTTCAAGCTGCTCTTTTTTTCGTCCGATAGTTATTAATACAAATGATGACATTAACATTATTTCAAACCATACAAACAGGTTGAAAACATCTCCTGTAATAAATGAACCGTTAACTCCCATGATCAACCCGAAGAAAAATACAAAAAAACGGTTGAGTCGAACTTCTCTCGAAAGATATCTGGTGGCATATAATGAAACCGGAAAGATTACCAATGATGCAGCCACCAACATAATAGCACTCAGGTAATCTATCACAAGGGTAATCCCATAAGGAGCCTCCCATCCGCCCATCTGAAGTGAAATTACACCGTGTTCCATTACGATTGTAAACAGGTAGAGCGATAGGATAAGCATGATTCCTGATCCAAGTGGGCCAAGAATCCGGGCATTATAGGTATCCCTGACAATCAGCATTATGATTATAAAAGCAAATGGAATTAATATAGGTAATGCAATGATGGCCATAATCAGATATCTGTTTTTTTAAGCTGATCTAAATCGTCAGTACCGGTGAGTTCAAAAAATTTGTATTTGAGTGCCAGTGTAAATACAACTATACCCAATCCTATAACAATTGCTGTAAGTACCAATGCCTGCGGTAACGGGTCTGCCATGGTCTCGGCAGCCACACCTTCAGGCCTTATGAAATCAGGGCTCCCGGGTACCAACCCTGCCGATAAAAAGACAAGCAAATTGGTAGCATTACTCATGAAAATGAGTCCGATGATAAATTTCAAAATGCTCCTTCGCAGCATCAGGTAAACAGCTACGGTATATAAAACTCCTACTACTATGGCTAATACTATCTCCATGCTTTTATGTCTTTATGATAGTTGTCCTAATAATTGTTATCATTCCTGTGGTTTTTGGGTTAATGAAAAAACAAACAGCAATGTTACACCAATGACTCCAAAAAAAACACCAATATCAAACAGAAAAGGAGTCCCTAATTTTATGCCTTCTGTAAAAGGCAATGGCAGAGTAATCCATGCTCCCGTCATTAGTGTTTCGGCTTTTAATACTGAGGGTAGAAAGCTCAGCAGGATAAAACTTAATCCCAGAGCTATATATTTTTCCGGACGGTTTTTCATTTCCCTTTTTACCTGGAAGGCGTTAAATGCAAATCCCCTGTAAACAATGGCCAAACCTGCCATTAGCCCTCCAATAAATCCTCCTCCGGGTTCATTATGACCTCTGTAGAGGGCTATAATGGCGAATGCTATAAGTATCCACCTGATATAACGGGCTGCAATTTGTAGAATGGTCGAATTCATAATTTCCTCTTTTCCGGTTTCAATAATAAATAAACACCAATTGCTGCAAGTGCCAGAACAGTTACTTCTCCCATAGTATCAAGCCCCCGAAAATCAACCAGTATTACATTCACTACATTTTCCCCAAAGGCACGTGTGTAGCTGTTCTGAAGGAAAAAGTCTGAGATGGGCCGGTTCAGGTTCACATTCACTGCTTTTAAGGTAAGCACGGTCATAACTGATCCAAAGCCTAATGCGATCAGGAAATCGCGTATACGAGTTCTTCTTTTCGAAAGAACTGCAAACTTTGGAAGACGTTGTAAAATGGCCATAAACATTACCAATGTTAGCGTTTCAACAAGTATTTGTGTTATAGCCAGATCAATGGCGCTGTAATAAAGAAATATCAGTGCAATGCCATACCCTGAAACTCCCATGGCTATGATTGTCACAATTCGCGATCGAAGAACTGCACTGGCAATAGAAACAGCTATGATTATAATTGCAAGTCCCGATACGTAAAAAGGCCGGAGCGTAAACTCAGTATCAAATCCAAAGTTTTCAGTATAAAAATATTGAACCCAAAGCAAGATAGATGTGAAGGCAATGATTGTTAAAATATAATAGCGGTGATAGCCATGTTGAACCGTTTTAGTTTTTGCAGTTGCCACAACTACAAACTTTTCTAATAGCCATGCAAAGACTTGTTCAAATTTTATCCTGAAAATAAATTCATTGATTGATCTCCATTTGATCAACAAGTTTTTCTTTCTGATCATTGAGATGTATAGAGCCAGACCTGCAACAATTGTGAATAAACTTAGAAAGAATATTTGATTGAAACCATGCCACAACTTAAGCTTTATTTCAACATCTTCAAGATAAACAGCTGTCATAGCCGGCTGTATAACTGAATTGCCCAAATTAGAAGGTGAAAGGCCTAAAAGGAGACTCAAAAGTGCAAGTACACCCGGCCCTATAAGAAATGCCCATCCCTTCTCATCAGGTGTTTTATCCCAAACTTTAGGTTTACCAAGAAAAACCTTTCGTCCAAAATAAAGTGATATTGCAATCATAAAAATATTAGAAGTTACACCCAGGATAAGAATCAGGGAGCCCATGCCTGGTGATTGTACCTGTGCCTCATAAATAAGCTCTTTGCCTAAAAAACCTAAAAGAGGAGGTAATCCGGCCATCGACAGTAACGATAATATAGCTATTACATAAGTAAAGGGCATGTATTTGATCAGTCCTCCCAGTTCTGAAATCTCACGCGTCCCTGTTTTCTTTTCTATTAGTCCTGCAACCATAAACAAGGTAGCTTTATAAAACGCATGGATAAATAAAAACAGCAAGGCTGCTTTTATTGACTCACTGGTTCCTATGCCTAGCAATAAAACCAGTACACCAAGTGCATTAATTGTGGTGTATGCCAGAATTCCTTTTATATCGGTAGAGGTAAGTGCGAAGTACGAACCGGTTATCATCGTAAGTACCCCTGCCAATGGAATAATGAAATTCCATTCAGGCGTGCTTCCCAAAACAGGAAACAATCGGGCAAGCAGAAAAACTCCGGCTTTTACCATAGTTGCCGAATGCAAATATGCACTTACCGGTGCCGGTGCCTGCATAGCCCCCGGAAGCCAAAAATGAAAGGGGAATTGTGCCGATTTGGTGAATACACCTACCAGAATAAGCAATAATCCGGGAAAATACAGGCTGCTTTCTTTTATTGCTTCTGCATTACTCAGCCAATCGTTAATTGAATAACTGTCAACGATGCTGCCCAATGTTATCACGCCTGCCAATAAACTTAACCCTCCAAGGCCTGTGATATAAAAAGATTGCAGAGCCGCTTTACGTGCCGACTCTTTTTCATGAAAGAAACTGATCAAAAAGAAGGATAATACACTGGTTAATTCCCAAAATATAAACAACTGTATAAGATTGGCTGACAATACCAACCCCAGCATGGCGACACTGAAAAACATCAGGAAAAAGAAAAACTTAGTTCTACCTGAATAACTTTTCATGTAGGCATGGGCAAATATAAAAACAAGGGCACCAATCCCTGTAACCAAAAGCGCAAATACCATACTCAACCCATCGAGTATAAATTCGAAATTAAGCCCCAGTTGTGGTATCCATTCATTAATGGAATATACCGCTGATTTCTGTGGAACTAAATCAACCTGATTGATAAAAAAGATAAACGCTCCTGTTTGTACCAGGGCAAGTAAAATTGCAGTGTGTTTTTTGAGCTTTCCGGGTATAAAGAAAACACCAAATGTAAAAACCAATAAAACAATTATTAACTGCAGCATTTAAATTAGGTTTCTTTTTTTTGGCTTCTATTATTTTTTCCTATAATAATTCCCATAGGGTCAACCATGGCATTTAAGTATCCTGAAAGATCGATACTGGCTTTCACTGATGAGATGCTGAGTACCGGAATTTGTGATTTATTC
>DASRQG010000520.1:0-2628 GCA_035645995.1 Mariniphaga sp.
ATTGATTATTGAAAAATGAGAAAATGTACTTGAAAGCATTATTCCTTGCGGATGATTAACTAATTTTGAAAACGTTTAGGACAGCTCTGATCATGAGTAATAATTCATCAACAAGGTCATGTTTAAACAGGGTCTGTGTCATAGTGCCACTGCCGAATACTTTTAATATCGATCCGTTTTCAGCTTTAAGTTCCTTAATATGTGCTACAACATCTCCATTAATCAGCTTTGAATTTACCCAGGAAAGTTCTGTCAGACTTTCAGAAACAACATATTTAGTGACTTCATTAATACCCGGCCATCCTTCTGAGTGTCTTGGCCAATAGTCAGCAAATATTTGATAGGTTTTTCTTCCTAAAAGAAGGTCTGTCGGCTCCAGATGTTTTTGCATAAACTTTTGTGCCTGCTCATCAACTTCATGAAAAAAGGGTGCGGTCCAGCCTCCATATTTAAATCCGCTTGATGGATCTTCCTCTGGTCCACCAGGTGCCTGCATGACCCCATCTAACGAAATAAACTCCTGAACAATTATCTTTCTCATGATAATTTTTTTATCATACAAAATTTGCCAATAAAATTTGCAATTAAGAAGTGTTATTGCGACAATTTAAAGGCTGATTCAGACAATATTAAGAAAGTTGAATAAATAATGGCGGGAGGATTGTGTTATTTCCAATCTGCTTTTTTTATTAGCCCAATTAACGTGGAAGACGCTGTACTATTTTAAATATTTTAAAACTACTCCTCCTGTTAAAAGCTGTTGTGTCGAAACAAGAGTTAAATTTTTAGGGGTAATACCATTTTGGAACAATGGCCGCCCGTTTCCTAAAATAACAGGAGCAATACCAATACGGAATTCGTCAAAAAGATTGTCATTTATAAAAGTATCCGATAGATTAGCACTGCCGAAAACATACATATCTCTGCCCCCTTCTTCTTTTAATCTTCTGATTTCAATAGAAGCATTTTGATGAATCAGGGTAGTATTGTTCCAATCCGCAGTTTTTAATGTTCTTGAAAAAACAAGCTTTGGAATATCATTGATCAAATCAGCAATTTCTCCTTCAGCTTTTGTCCAGTGTGCTGCCATCCCTTCATAAGTTACACGGCCAAATACCAGGTAATCTGCAGATCTTAATTGCTGAATACTTAAAGTTTCAAGTTCTTCACCCCAAACAACAGAGTGAAAAGGTAATTCCCAATTATTGCTGCCTTCAAAGTAACCATCCAGGGTAATGATGTTCCACATGATCAGTTTTCTCATTATTTGAATCTTTTATCTGATTTTGTTTTAGCCCAGTCGTCAGTTAAATTATCACTCCATCCATTTTTGTCTGTCTGGTGAATGTCAAAGTCAGGGATATATGGTTTAATATCTAATAGTGGGGTTTCATTAAGCATATCAACATTCTCAATATAAAGAATGTTTTTATCTATTTTCAATAAACGAACTACAGATATTCCAATAGGATTTGGTCTCTTTGGTGCTCTTGTTGCAAAAACTCCATGTGGTACTTTATCAAGAAATGGTGTCGTCATTAAATCAAATCCTATTGATTTATGAAAAACATATATCAGCATAATATGCGAGAATTCATCAAGGTCTGTCAAACCCAAAACATATTCTTCCTTTAAAAGAATTTGCCCCTTAATCCCTTTTGCTCCACTTGGTTGAATGGGCATCCCTTCTTTCGTAGTAAAAGGAGTTGATATTATACCTATCGGGTCCAATGTAAACGGATTCATATTAAAAATTTACAACTTTATCAGCCCATACCACCATTTCAACACAATCGATCATTGTTGAAATGGAACAAGCTTCTGTTTCGTTCAACAGTCTTGATTGTAGGCAGGTACCACAGGCAAGTATTTCTCCGCCGATATTTACGAATGCTTTAAGCTGTTCATCAACATTATATTTATCATGAGTCAAACCTTCACATTCAACAGCTTCACCCATTAGAAACATTTTTACTTCGTGTCCTTGTTGTTTTGCTGTAACTGCGAATCGAAATGCATTCCATGCTTTTTCATATTCTTTAGTCTCTAAAATTATTCCAATTTTCATATCATTAATATTGTTTATTTTTATAGGTATCATTTGGAACTCGCATATATTTCAATATCTCTCTTGGCTGTATGTATTTACATGCTCGTTTTATAAATATTTAAATCTAACAAATGGGGCAGAAAAGAACCGATGTTTACGGTATGAGAAAAAATTAAATGGGTTTTTAAGATCGTACGTATTATTCTAATCGCAAATAACCTCTATTTCTTTTCTACTTTTCCGCTGTATAAGACCGTTCCAGCTAATTGTAATATCATTATTTTTTATCTTCAATTGCTTGTTGTCTATTATTTTGATATCCTCTTCAGGAACAAAAATAGTAATTCTGTCCACAAATCATATCTGTTCAGAAAAGTTAGTAACTTCCTGCCAATTGGTAATAAATAGGTTGTTGTAATTTTCTCCCTTTAGTTTAAGTAAGGTAGTATGTAAAACCGTATTATCATTGATTGCGTCAGCATGCATAGGATCAATGTTAATACGATTTTGGTTCCTTTTTGATTAGGTTTATAAGTACCAATACCGGTGAGTGCAAAACCTGCAATGCAATCATTCGA